>CAYSOC010000159.1:13643-16037 GCA_964432445.1 uncultured Anaerolineaceae bacterium | reverse complement strand
CAGCAGATTTCCGTACTGTGGACAAACCTGCAAAGCGCTATCGCAGGCGGTGAGCGTATCTTCGGATTCCTCGACATTACGCCCGATATTATGGATCACGCTCATGCCAAACCAATGCCGGAAATCAAGGGCAAGGTTGAATTCATCGACGCGAAAGCGGAATATAAGAAGGGCGAACCTGTTCTGCGTGGCATCAACCTGACCGCCGAAGTTGGGCAGACTGTCGCCATCGTTGGGCCGACAGGCGCAGGCAAGACAACGATCATCAACTTGATCCCGCGTTTCTGGGATGTCACAGGTGGCGCAGTCAAAATTGACGGTCTTGATGTCCGCGATGTGACTGCCGAGAGTCTGCGGAAGCAAATTGGTATCGTGTTGCAGGATTCATTCCTGTTCAGCGATACGGTGATGAACAACATTCGTTATGGTCGGCAGGACGCGACGGATGAAGAAGTGATCGCCGCCGCCAAACTCGCCAGTGCAGATTCGTTTATCGAACGTCTGCCGGAAAAGTACAATACGATTCTTGGCGAACGTGGCAGCGGTCTGAGTCAGGGACAGCGGCAGTTGCTTTCCATCGCACGCGCTGCGCTGGCGAACCCGCGCATCCTGATTCTGGATGAAGCGACCAGTTCGGTGGATACGCGCACGGAGCGCCTGATCCAGGCGGCACTGGAAAAGATCATGAAGGGTCGCACCAGCTTTGTGATTGCGCACCGCCTCAGCACCATTCAGCACGCCGATCAGGTGTTGATGCTCAAGGCAGGCGAAATCATCGAGCGTGGCACGCACAAGGAACTGCTGGCAAAGAAGGGTGCATACTACGACCTGTATATGTCGCAGTATCGCCGCGAAGAACAACCCGAACAACCTGCTACCAACGCGGGAAGTATCGCGCCACAGTCGGTGTAAACCTTCAAACAAGGCTGTAAATGGAATGCCCTTCTCTGTGAATTTGCAGGGAAGGGTATTTTATTTCCTGAGAGACAGGCTTATGGCGTGACCAAATCCGATATTTTCCAGAGATCAATGTCCCATCCGTTAGCCACTGCCAGGTATTCAGTATCAGGAGAGAAGGCGAGAGCGGTGGTTTGCACTGGTATCGTTCGCACAATCTTCAGGGTTTGTGTATTCCAGATGACAATTTCATTGTCATTTCCAACTGCTATCCAGCGTCCGTCGGGACTATAGGCGGCGCATAACCACATTCCGATCCCTTTCTCCAAAGTGAGAACAGCCTGCCGTATCTCTGTATCGTACAGCCTCAATATACCAGCGGGATCGTAGCTATCGAAAATCAGTTTATATTGACCATCCGGGCTGAAAGCAATCGTATTTGTACGATGCGATGTGATCAATTTTGGGGAATATATTCCATCTTTGCCACGTTCCCACGTTACGGCTTGCTTATTATCCATTTGTTCCGCAGTTAATTTCACACTGCCTGTTTTCACATCCCAAAGCCACAGCGGACTCCTGCCATCCATCATGTAGTAACTGGGCAGCCCGCCAGCGATCTGCATACCATCGGGACTCCACGAGATATACATCACCCATCCTCCGCCACCAATTAAGCGCTTTTCCGGCTTTAGGTGTGGTGTGTCGGGCTGGACAGGTGGCAGATCAGAAAGCTGTACACGGGCGGGCAGAAACCCGAAATAAGCAGGTCGCCAGCCATCCGCGAAGGTTAGGTCGCGCCGCATTGTGCCATCTTTTTTCACGATACTTACGTTGCGATATGGCCCGCCACCAGCGATAACCGCATTATCAAAGGTCATCAACCATTCGCTGTCGGGACTCCATATCACCTCACCCCCAAAGTTGGTGTTAAAGGCGTGTGAGGATGGGCTGATTTTACGCAGCGTGCCCTTTCCGATCCCCAGAATTTCCGGGCCATCGCCTATCCATGCCACTGAGCGTCCATCAGGAGATATGGAAAATGGAGTTCCTATCCCGCCTTCGGGCAAATTGAAGCGTTCATATTGATCGGTTTGAAAATTATATTGACGCAATACAGAGCGTGGAGGCTCTTCATAGCTTTGTTCAACCGATTGCAGTTGTCCTGCCGCACTCCAATACCAGTTTGGAGAATAGTGGACTGTTCCTTCTGGATAAAAAGCGATTGGTCGTATTCTGTTGTCGTTGGTTGAAATATAATAGAGGGTGTATTCAGAATACAGAACTGCGTGCTGGCTATCTGGCGACCATGTTGGAACTGTATAATCATCTGGTTGATATGTGGAATGAAGGAAAGAAAGTTTTTCCTGCTCCATATCCAGTAACCAGACATCGCGCCCTGTCAAAATAGCATATTTACCATCCGGTGACCAGAAAATACTGACACCTGTCGGAAATTTCTGTGCAACCTCGACTCGTTTTCCACTCATCAAATTT
>CAYSOC010000159.1:0-13633 GCA_964432445.1 uncultured Anaerolineaceae bacterium | reverse complement strand
ATATAAATGGGGTTGCACCAGCGACACGTTCAAATGTCTTTTTAATCACTGATCCGTTGAGATCAATAATTAAAAAACCGATTTTGACAAGATTGTTGTCTGCACCAGCATAAAACTCCGCGATGGCGTGACTATCATCGATCCATTGTGCAGTGTACGGTTGCCAGCGACTGTCGCCATTTACCACTATTTCCGGCTTGAGTTCGATACGTTTCCGGTTTTCCGGGTCAAGCAGAGCAACTTCGACACGGACAATGCCTGCATTGTAATCCTGCCATTGCTCTGTAACGAGCAGCAAATCCCTGTTTGGTGACCATGCCATCGCCGGATTCTTCAAGCCTTCGATGGGAAAGGTGCGCGTCCCATCGCTTTTGATTAGGTAGGACGAAAAATCGCTGATATTGTGCGCATATCCTTCGGCAGCACTGAACGCCAGCCATTTTCCCGATGGCGACCAACCGGGACCATTGATTAAATAAGACCCTCTATAGTGAAGGATGTCTTTGCCTAGAATGCGCGTATCCGTTCCATCGGCGCGTTCGATGACAAATGCCTTGCGATCATCGGAGAAATAAGTGATATAGGGATTTGAGGTTGATTGTGCAGAAGTCGTATGTGGCGAGGCGAACAAACCAATCCAAATAGCTATCAAAGGAAGAAAGAGTTTCCTAATCATATGCGCCTCTACCCAACCTGCTACAGGGCGACAGATGCGCCGCCCCGAAGCCAGAACTAAATCTTCTTGTAGTTATACCACGTGCAAAACGATCTTCCCGCGTGTGTGACCCTCTGCGCCCAATTCATGCGCCTTTGCCACTTCCTGCAACGGGAACACTGCCGCGATTTCGGCCTGCAAATTGCACGACTGCATCAATTTCGCAATGGCATGGAGGTGTTCGGGGACTGGGCGCACCAGAAAAGCCGTCGCCTTGACACCATATCTGGCGCTTTCTTCCGGGTCGGGGTGATTGGCGATGGAGACAATCGCGCCGCCGGGTTTGACGAAGCGATAGGACTGTGAGACGGTTTCGCCGCCGAAGGTATCCAGGACAATATCTACAGGCTGGATCGAATCGGCATAGTCTGGCTGGTTACGATCCACAATTTGATCGACGCGGAGTTTTTCCAGAAATTCCCGGTTGTGTGCCGATGATATTCCGATAACGTGTGCGCCTTTCCACTTCGCCAGTTGTACCGCCAGATGCCCGACACCGCCTGCCGCCGCGTGAATCAGGATGCGATGCCCTGCTTCCAGTTGAACAGCCTCGAACAGCGCCTGCCATGCGGTCAACGCTGCCAGCGGAATCGCTGCCGCCTGCACATGCGTCACATTTTCCGGCTTCAGCGCGAGATGCGAGGCTGGCGCGACGATGTACTCCGCATAGGCCGAACCAATGCCCGGAAAGTGAATCATCCCGAACACTTCGTCCCCCGGCTTGAACTCCGGTGAATTGCTGGCTTCCACCACACCGGAAATATCCCAGCCGAGGGTCAGCGGAAACGGGTTATCTCCATAATCCATTCCTCGTCGGGAACGGGTTTTCCAGTCAACCGGGTTTATACCGATGGCGTGAACCTTGACCAACACATCATCGGAATTTTTGAGAACAGGGTTGGGCGCGTCTTCATATTTCAGAACTTCTGGCCCGCCAAAACTGTGAATACGTACTGCTTTCATCGTGAATCCTTTTGTTTTTGAATCGTGTTGGTATTGTAGGATAACAGTACGAACTATAACAGTATGCACAATTTTGTTGTATAGTATCAGATTGTATACTATCTATGGAGATCGAAACATATGGGACAGCGGCGCTATGATGGGACGTTCGGCTGCAATGTTGAGGCGACTCTGGACGTGATCGGCGGGAAGTGGAAAGGCGTCATCCTCTATCACTTGCTACAGGGAACAATGCGATTCAATGCGCTCCGGCGAATCATTCCGGGCGTAACGCAACGGATGTTGACACTTCAGCTACGTGAACTGGAAGAAGATGGCGTCATTTCACGCAGGATTTATGCGGAAATTCCGCCGCACGTGGAATATTCTCTGACCGATTTTGGGCGCAGCCTCGAACCTATCTTGAGGCTCATGAGCGATTGGGGCGGGAGCTATCAAAACGAGATTAAGGCACAACGCGCCCGCAGTCTGCAACCGGAACCGGAGCAGCCCTGATCACAAATTCCATGCTTGACACGATCAAAATTTGTGAGATAATGACAAGTTGCGATGATACAACCCAAGCTCGGTCTACCGGGTCTACGGTCTCTGACCGTCCCCATTTACAAGCGTAACATTTTACGCTTCCATCCGTCTGAATTGTAGCGTTCAGGAGTACCTATGCAGCGGCGTCTTGATACTAAAAACTATGCTCGTACTAACGACGTTCAATCTTTACCCTCGCTTATCGAATTGCAGTTGAATTCCTTTAACTGGTTCCGCGAAGAAGGCCTCGGAGAACTCTTCGGAGAAGTTAGCCCAATTGAAAGCTACAATGGCAGCCTGAAGTTATACTTCCCCGTCCCCGGCGTACAGGAAACAAAAGACTATGGCCTCAAGTATTGGTTTGAAGAGCCAAAGTATAACGAAGAACTCTGCCTCGAACGCGATATGACCTATGCCGCGCCGCTGTATGTGCGCGTTGCCCTCGTGAATAATGAAGCGGGCGGTGAAGTATTCACCTCCGATATTTTCATGGGTGATTTCCCGGTCATGACCGAAAATGGTACATTCATCATTAACGGTACAGAGCGCGTCGTCGTCAGCCAGTTGATCCGCTCTCCGGGTGTTTATTTCGCTGCGGAAGAAGATCGTACAACGGGTCGCCGCCTCTCCAACGCCAAGCTGATCCCGGATCGTGGCGCGTGGATGGAATTTGAAACCCGCAAAAGCGATTACCTGACGATCAAGTTCAACCGCAAGCGTACCATTCCGGTAACGATCCTGCTGCGTGCGCTTGCCGCCGTGAAGGATGGTCTGGATTCAATTTCCCCGATCAAGACCGGAACCGACGAAGAACTGCTCGAAATTTACCGCGAGATCGATAATAACCCCGATCATCGCTATATTGAATCGACGCTCAAGGCTGAACCACCCTGGGATTTGCGCGATGGACATACCGTCGCCCAGGCTGCGCTGCTTGAATTTTACAAGCGTATGCGCCCCGGTGATCCGCCCACGCTCGATAACGCGCGCACCTATCTGGAAAGCCAGATTTTCGATCAGCGCCGTTATGACCTGGAGCGCGTCGGACGCTATAAGCTGAATCAGCGCCTGCAACTGGATAGCGAGATTCCGCGTTCTGTGCGCATCGTCACCAAGTACGATCTGGTGAAGCTGATCGAACGCATGATCCGCATCAACAACGGCGAAATTGATCCGGATGATATTGACCACCTGGGTAACCGTCGTGTCAAGACCGTTGGCGAACTGATCCAGAACAAGCTGCGCGTTGGGCTGCGTCGTACCGAGCGCGTCGTGAAGGAACGTATGGCGATGCGTGGCGAGAGCGAAAACATCACTCCCGTGACACTCGTCAACATTCGTCCGATTGTCGCCGCGATTCGTGAATTCTTCGGCAGCAGCCAGCTTTCGCAATTCATGGAACAGACGAACCCGCTGGCAGAACTGACCCACAAGCGTACCCTTTCGGCGCTTGGACCGGGCGGTCTGCGGCGCGAACGTGCCGGATTCGATGTGCGCGACGTTCACCACAGCCACTATGGGCGCATTTGTCCGATTGAAACGCCGGAAGGCCCGAACATCGGTCTGATTGGTCGTCTGGCGAGCTACGGACGTGTCAACGAGTATGGTTTCATCGAGACGCCATACCGTACTGTCTTCCGCGAAATGGATGTCAACGATCCTGATCTGGTCGGGCGCACAACGCGCGAAGATGTCGTTAATGCGGAAGGCAAGACCGTCATTGAAGAGGAGACGCTCCTCACAACACAGGGCGTTGCCAAACTGAAAAAGGCCGGCATCGAAAAAGTCCCGGTGCGTCCATACGTCAGCGGCGAAACGCATTACCTGTCTGCGGACGAAGAAGATCGCTTCATGATCGCGCAGGCCAACGCCATCCTGAATGAAAAGATGGAATTCCAGAACGAGCGTATTTCGTCTCGCTTCCACCAGAAATTCCTGGACGCCATGCCGGATCGCATCGACTTCATGGACGTTGCGCCGCGCCAGATCGTGGGTATCAGCGCCGCGTTGATTCCGTTCCTCGAACACGACGACGCTAACCGTTCGCTCATGGGTTCAAACATGCAGCGCCAGGCCGTTCCGCTACTCAAGCCGGATGTGCCGATTGTCAGCACAGGCATGGAAGATCAGGCCGCTTATGATTCTGGTCAGGTCATGCAGGCTGTCGCTGATGGCGAAGTTCTGAGCGTACAAGGGGATCGTATCCTCATTCGTGACGACAATGGTCACGAGCGTGAATACAAGCTGCGTAAATACACGCGCTCGAACCAGTCCACCTGTATCGATCAGAAGCCTGTGGTCAACAAGGGTGAGCGTGTCCGTCGTGGACAGGTAATCGCAGATAGCTCCAGCACCGATCACGGCAACCTTGCGCTTGGTCACGACGTACTCTGCGCGTTCCTCTCATGGGAAGGCGGCAACTATGAAGACGCCCTCCTGATCAATGAGGAATTGCTGCGGAAAGACAAGTTCACGTCCATCCATATCGAAAAGCACGAAATGGAAGCGCGTGATACCAAGCTCGGTCCAGAAGAAATCACCTATGATATTCCGAACGTCGGTGATGACGCCCTGAAAGACCTTGATGAAGGCGGTATCATCCGCGTCGGTGCGGAAGTTGGTCCGAACGATATTCTGGTCGGCAAGATCACACCGAAGGGCGAAAAGGAACTCAGCCCCGAAGAAAAATTGCTCCGCGCGATCTTCGGTGAAAAGGCGCGTGAAGTACGTGATAGCTCGCTCCGCCTGCCACACGGCGAACGCGGCAAGGTCACGGATGTGAAGATTTTCACCCGTGAAGAACACCGCGATCTGCCTGCTGGTGTCGATCAGATGGTACGTGTAAGCGTTGCGCAGAAGCGTAAGCTGACGCAAGGCGACAAGATGGCAGGGCGTCACGGCAACAAGGGTGTTATCTCTAAGGTCGTGGCTGTCGAAGATATGCCCTATCTGGAAGATGGCACGGCGATTGACATCATTCTGAACCCGCTCGGCGTTCCGGGTCGTATGAATATCGGTCAGGTACTGGAAACACACCTCGGCTGGGCAGCGGATCGTCTCGGTTTCCGCGCGGTTACACCTGTGTTCGATGGTGCAGATGAGCGTGAAATTCAGGCGGAACTGGGGCGCGCATGGCTGATCGATTACTTGTGGAAAACCACCACTGAAAAGGCGTGGACATGGGTACACGAACAAAACTACACCGCCGATGATCTGGAAGATGATGATGAAGTACGTCGTCTGTATATCAACCAGTGGCTGGGCGAGAATCCCCGCTATGACAGCGAACGGCTGGCACTGGAATATGTGTATGCACGTCGTTCTGTCTTGCGCGAAGCACTACGCGAACTCGGCTATGATCCCGAAGGCATCCTGCTCTTTGCCGACGAGATGGACGGGATGTTGCCCGCAGAGCGTGATCGCCGCGACAACAACGCGATTGACGCCAGTCTGCAACAGTGGTGTGAAGCTATCACTGGCGAGGCCGTTGATCGCAGCGTGACCGGACAGGCATTAATTGAACTTGCCAATCGCGTCTGGCTGCGCACCGCCGAGCCTGTACCGATTTACGGCAAGCAGAAGCTCTTCGACGGCAAGACGGGCGAACCGTTTGATCGTCCGGTGACTGTCGGCATTATCCATATGCTGAAGCTGGCGCACCTTGTTGATGACAAGGTACACGCCCGTTCGACAGGCCCCTACAGCCTCGTCACACAGCAACCGCTGGGTGGTAAGGCACAGTTCGGTGGTCAGCGCTTCGGTGAAATGGAAGTCTGGGCGCTGGAAGCCTATGGTGCAGCGCACACCCTGCAAGAAATGCTTACCGTCAAGTCTGACGATGTGCAGGGGCGTGTCAAGACCTATGAAGCCATCGTCAAGGGCGAAGTGATCGAGGAACCGGGCGTCCCGGCAGCCTTCCGCGTCCTCGTGAAGGAATTGCAAAGCCTCGGCCTCGCTGTCGAAGCGATCACCGAATCCGGCGATACGATCAAGTTTGGCAAGGACGAAGATCGCTCGAAGCAGCCCAAGCTGAATATGGGCTTGCTCGATCTCGCTGGTGACTAGATCGTAACGCTGCCCGCATTTTGAACCTCAAAGGCACATCGCAAGGTGTGCCTTTTTTTGGAATTTTTTCTGTTGCTTGTTACTGTTTGTCAATACGATTTGCGGTACAATGAATTAAAATTACACAGTGCCACTGAAGTTCCCCCAGGTATGGGGAACTATGCTGCATGTGCTGCACTGCATCGAGCATGTTATGGGAGAGAATTAATAATGTCGAAAATCATCTCGGTTCACTCCTTCCGGGGTGGCACTGGTAAATCGAACACGACAGCCAACCTCGCCACGCTGATGGCCGCCGATGGTTTGAAGGTAGGCGTGATTGATACCGATATTCAGTCACCGGGCATTCATGTCCTCTTCGGCTTGCAGGAAGACGAGATGAAGTATTCGCTCAACGACTATATCTGGGGTCGTTGCGATATTCAGAAGACCGCCTATGATGTGACCGGACACCTGACCAACCCGGATTTGAAGGGTCAGGTGCTGGTGATCCCGAAGGGGCAGGTATACCTCGTTCCATCGAGCATCAAGGCGGGTGATATTGCGCGCGTGTTGCGTGAAGGCTATGACGTTGGCTTGCTGAATGATGGCTTTCATCGTCTGGTCGAGGAACTCAACCTCGACGTGCTGATGATCGATACGCATCCCGGCCTGAACGAAGAGACGCTGCTTTCGCTGGCAATCTCCGACGGCCTCGTGATCATCATGCGTCCCGACCAGCAGGATATTCAGGGAACAGCCGTCACGGTGGAAGTCGCCCGCAAGCTGGACGTACCGCGTATGTTGCTCGTTGTGAATAAAACGCCCACCTTCTTCGATTTCAATGACATCAAGGCGCAGATGGAAAAAACCTATAACTGCGATGTTGCGGCGGTACTGCCGCATTCTGATGAAATGATGGCGCTGGCAAGCAATGGCGTTTTCGTCCACCGCTATCCTGAGCATCCGATCACCAAGAGTCTACGTAACGTTGTGAAGTCTCTGCTGGAAGACTAGCTGGCTCTGACCGGGAAACAGAATCAGGTTTCCCGGTTTTCTTTTACACTACGGACAAGCGTCAATCCCCTGTCATGCTGATCAGCAATAGCTTCAGCCTCTTCGATAATTACCTGTTATAATCGGAAAAATGAATGGAAATCAAAGTCTTCGGATTGGGCTAATCCTTGCGGCGCTCTTGCTGGCGGCGCTGTTGATGCTGTCTATATCGATTGATTTGCTCCCGGCTCCGCCACAACCCGCCACACCAACATGGCCGCAGGGGATAACACTGCCCGATAAATTACCACGTATTCAGGATTAAAATGAACATGAATCGCACCACCGCGCGGTTGTTTGCGTTGTTTCTTGTCCTCTTTGTTATCACAGGCTGCCGTAATCAACCCGATCAGACAACCACCCTCCCCAAATTGAATATCACATTAGAGACGCCCCCGAATAAAGTTACCAGCACCAGCGTTATCGTTATCGTAAAAGATATGCAGGATAAACCCGTCGATAACGCCAAAATCGAAATCACGGGCGATATGACGCACGCGGGAATGGTTCCTGTCAGTGGCAAAATCGAAGGCGGCAAGGATGGGCGCTACAGCGTTCCGATGCAATGGTCAATGGGTGGCGACTGGATATTGACCGTTAAAGCGACCCTGCCCGATGGAACATCGGCAACCAAAACCTTTAATCTGACGCTCAGCTCATGACCACGTTACAACGCCCGGATACGATTATTGACGTATTGCAGACACCGTTTATTGGAAAACTGTTGCGCTCCCGGCGGGGTCGTCTGGTCTTGCAGATTCCACTGCTGATCATCGCGGCGCTTGTGATTTACGATGGATTCACCGGCAACCCGATTGCTTCCAAAAATCTGGCGGGAGCGCTCCCCTGGGTACACTATCGCGGGCTGGTCGTTCTGGCATTGCTGCTGGCGGGCAATCTGTTTTGTATGGGGTGTCCGTTCACGATTCCGCGTACCCTCGCGCGGCGATGGAGCAAAGCCGGACGCCGCTGGCCTAAAGCGCTACGCAACAAATGGATCGCCATCGCGGGCTTACTGTTGCTGTTCTGGCTTTATGAATGGCTTGATCTGTGGGCGAGTCCCGCATTGACCGCATGGATCGTAATTGCCTATTTTATCGGCTCATTCGTCCTGGAAATGGTCTTTACCGAATCGGCATTTTGTAAATATGTTTGCCCGTTGGGGACATTCAACTTTGTCTATTCCACCGCTTCGCCGTTGCAAATTCAGGTGAAAAACAAGGAAACCTGCATTTCGTGCGTTGGCAAGGAATGTATCAATGGGAGCTATTCGCCGCAACCGATCATCCTGATCGATGAAATCAAGGATGGTGTCCCGGTTCGGCAGCATACCAACGACGCCAGCGGTGTTCTCGGCTGTGGCACATTGCTATTCGCGCCACAAATCAAGAGCAATATGGATTGCACCATGTGCCTCGATTGCGTGCGTGCCTGTCCCCATCAGAATGCAACGCTGGCGGTACGTAATCCCTTGCGAGAACTGCGCGATCTCTCGGCATGGCCTAAACGGTGGGATTTGGCGTTTCTGGTGACAACACTGGCGTTTCTGGGGTTGGTCAATGCTTTTGGGATGATCCCGCCTGTTTATGAACTGTTGCGGAATGTGGCAACCGCCACCGGGATCACCTCCGAGCCGATTTTGCTGTTGGGACTGTTTGCCATCGCGGGAATCGCAGCACCCGCATTGTTTGGGATCGGAACGGCATTCATCTCGCTCAAATTGGCGGGTACGAAGAAAGCCGATGCGCTACGCCTGACGTTTACCAGTTTTGCGCCTGCGTTTGTGCCATTGGGGTTCGGCATCTGGCTGGCGCATTACCTGTTTCACTTCCTGACAGGTGGCGCGACTATCTTCCCGATCCTGCAACAATTCCTCAACGACCACTCCATTACGCTGTTTGGTTCACCGGATTGGTCGCTATGGGGGAGCGCTTCATTTTCGTTCGTCGCGCTGGTACAGATTGTCGCCCTGCTCGGCGGGTTTATGGTCAGCGCGTTGACGGCACAGCGTATCGCGTTCCAGCTTTATCGCAATCGTGGCGCGGGATACGCGGCATGGCTGCCCTGGGCAATCCTCTTTCTGGGAATGACCCTCGCTGCCTTCTATATTTTTAGCCAGCCGATGGAAATGCGCGGCGCGTTGCTATCCTGATTTGCGTCGGAAGCGGCGATTCAACCGCGTCGCTTCTTCATAATAATTCTCAAGTTCCTGCATAATCTTGATCCAGGGTCGCGTCTCGGCATAACTTCGCGCGGCCTGCCGCATTTCGGCACGGAGTAGCGGCGCATCCCGTAATCCACGCACCTTTTCGACAAACGCCGCGCTATCATCCACCGGGACAATGAAGCCGTTTTTGCCATCGGTTACCATCGTTTGTGGCCCGCCGCGACTGGTCACGATCACCGGAAGCGCCGAAGACATTGCCTCCAGAACGACCTGCCCAAATGTCTCTTCGGGGCCGGGAAACACAAACACATCGGCGCTGGCATAGGCATGGCTCAGATCATCCCCAACCAATGCCCCGGCAAAATACGCATCGGTATCGCTGAATACTTTCTGTAAATCCGGCTGGTGGCTGCCGCTCCCGATCAGCGTCAAGGCCACACCGGGTTCTTTGGCAAGATCGTGGAGTGCTTCGATATGCTTGTCTTTCGCCATCCGTCCGACGTATAGCGCTACAATGCGGGTCGGTTTGCGCCCATTCAGCAGCTTGTCGCGCCATTGTGGGTGACGTTGAGTTGGACTGAACCGATCCAGATCAATGCCGCGCTCCCACAGCCGCAAGCGTTTGAACCCCCAACCGCGTAGCTCATCCAGTGTCGTCACTGATGGGGCAAGCGTGAGCGTGCAGCCATTATGCAGATAACGCAACGCCCCTTTGAAGCGTTGCCCCATGAATCCATATCCATAACTGTGAGCATAGGCAGGCAGGTCGGTCTGATAATTGGCGATTACGGGTACTTTCAGCCATGCGCCCGCGATCATGCCCATCGCCCCAAGCCCAAACGGACTAAACAGGTGGATCAAATCCGGCTTGAATGCCCGCAGGCGGTTGTATATCGGAGGCCAGATCGGGGCAACGCGCGTTTCAGGGTAGCCTGGCATCGGGAGCGATGGAATGCTGATGACCGGAACGTCATCAATGTCGGAGATACTTGGCTTTGGCGCGAAGATCATGACCTCGCGGCCTGTGCTTTTCAGATAACGCAAAGTGAGCAGCGCCGAACGGCTCACACCGTCGACCTTCGGCAAGAACGCTTCGGTGAGGATTGCGACTCGTTTGATTTTAGAATCGATGGGGGTTGCGCCGTGTACTTTTTCTGCTGCCAGCAGCATTTCCAGCTGGTCGCCTTGTTCGACTGCCAACAGTGCCTTCCTTATGATATTCGAGCCACATCTGATTATCTACACGTCCGGGTTTTAAATCAAATGAGGGCATATCCGATACAAAACCGATTTTCCGCTTTTTCTTCTTCGCTTTGTGAGCCAGCATTCCAAAATGAATGAAAAGCGCTAGCGTAATAACCACAAGTGCCAGAGAAATTGCTGCAATCGTCGGGCTGACTGGAATAATCGGGGAATAACAGAAAAACGAGAAGCAGGCGATACATAACACTACAAAAATGTTGGCATATCTTTCGTAACGCATCGCTGTCCTCGTTTTTACAAATAAGGAGAAACTCCCGGTACTATACAGCACCGGGATAGTAAAGCACTGGTTATTGGGATACCTTGAGCGTGTTGAATTCTACTTTGCTAAAGACAACGTTATATTTGCCTTCCTCGTTGGCATCGACTACCGCGTAAAGCCCAACACCCCCGGCATCCAGCGGCGGATCAGCGAAGATGAACAGCGGTACGCCGCAGGCAAACTTGCCATTGAAGTAGAAGAACATATCGTTGCCATCGGTCACAATCCTGATCGTGTTCGTAACCGAATCAGTCGGTTTTTTCTGGGCATTCAGCAGGCTTTCACCAAAGGAGACGCCGCCAGAGGATTCCTGACCGCCAATGAGGGCGCTCATCTGCCACGAGCCATTCGGTATGAACTGCAAGCGATAGCTGTCTTCGCGCGTCACGTTCAACAAGATTCCCGCGACTGCGCGCCCGGTCTGGGTAATCTCTACCGTTACCGAATATTCCAGCGCAGTACGGCTACGGAGATTGACCAAACCGACCCATTGCTCATCGGGATATTTGACGCTGAACGTCAGTTTGTCGTCCTTGACAACCTTATCCACGCCATCGGTGGAATCGCCCGCCAGCGTCCAGTTTTTATCGCTGGAAAGAATATCTTTCATGACAGCTGTGTCTTCGGTGAATTTCTTTTCCGGCACTGGACAATATACATCGCGGCGCGACTTGACTGGAACCTTGATTTCCTGTTCATCCCCATCACGATTGACGATGAACGTCAGGGTGTCGCCGGGCTTCGCGGCAACGATGGCATCGATCAACGTAACGCGATCCTTGATTGTCTTGCCGTTGATTTCGAGGAGTTCATCCCCCGGCTGGATTCCAGCTTTTTCGGCGGGGCCGTTCGGATAGGTGCTGACGACAGTCACCGGGTCGGCATCCGAAAGAGTAACGCCGAGGCTGCCCGCTTCCGGTGCTGGCGCTTTGACAAAGGCGTCGTCTTCGCTGGCAGCTTCCGGCGTGCTGACCGTGACAGGCGTAGCGGCTTTGGTTGCGGCTACTGCTTCTTTGGTCGCAGCCTGTGTTGCAGCGGCTGTGGCTTGTGCAGCGTTTGAGGGAGCGCTTGTTCCCCCCAGCGCAAACAGTACAGCCAGTAACAGCATCATGGTTGTGATTGATAAAGTACGGCGCATCAATAATCCTCCAAATCGTTCAACAAATTATAACGATAAAACACTTGCTCAGGCCTCAAACGGTTTTGAAGTCACTTCCGCTAACAGGGCTACGCAGGCTTCGAGATCATCCAGATCAACCGTCTCGCTGACGGTATGGACAAAACGGCAGGGAATCGAAAGCGCACCCGATGGAATCCCGGCGCGTGTCGGTTGTATCGCCGCCGCGTCGGTTGTTCCCAGTTCCAGAATTTCCAGTTGATAGGGGATACCTGCTTCCTTTGCCCGCCGAATCATCAGGTCTTTGATGGCAGGTGGCACGATATGCCCCGTGTCCCGCACCTTGATCGCCGCACCGCCGCCAAGTTTCACATCCAGTTTTTCGCCTTTTGGCAAATCTCCGGTAGTCGTCACATCCACCGCGATCCCGAAATCCGGGTTGATGCCATAGGCAGCCGAACGCGCCCCGCGTATTCCGACTTCTTCCTGTGTGGTGAAGGTGAAATACAACTCATTGGCGAGCGATTGTCCTTTCAGGCGGCGCATCGTCTCAATCAATACGCAACAGCCGATCCGGTCATCCATTGATTTTGCCGTGACACGATTGCCCCGAACGATCATTTCGCGCTGCATCGCGCCGACATCGCCCGATTGTACGTTCGCGTTTCCGTCGGCGGTCTGAAAATCAATATAGAAATCGTGTATTGTCGGGACTTTTGGCGGGAAGTACATATTATCCACACCAACAACGCCAACTGTTCCGTTTTCAAAGAGGACGCGCCCACCGAGGAGAGTCAGCGGAAACAGCGTTCCGTTCAAGGAAAAGCGCCCGAAGCCATCCTTATCAATATGATGAATGAAGAACCCGATCTCGTCCATGTGCGCGGCGAGCATGATCTTCGGGCCGCCGCTTCCCATCCGGCAAACGAGCGCACCCCCTGCATCAACCGTAATTTCATCTGCCAAATCCTGAACGTATCCGCGAATCACTTCCCGGATACGGTGTTCATAGCCGGGAGGCCCCCATGTCTCGGTCAGGTTCTTAATCAGCGCAGTATCAATCATTATTTGTCTCCAGGCGTATCGGGCGAGAGGGTTTGCAGCCCTGCCCGTGTCAGTGCAGTCAAAGCGTCAAGGTCGTTCAGGTTCATCAGACTGTTGGGCGTTTCCATATAGCGAATCGGCACGCCAAGCATAACCGCATCAATCCCGAAAAAAGAATTTCCGAAAGATGCGGTATCAGACCTGTCGTAGGATTGCGCGTGAACTTGCAAAGGAATATTTTGTTCCGCTGCTGTTTTCCGCAGATGCTTCGTAATCACGCGGCTGGATGTGAACCCCTGATCGTTCATTCGCAGAACCGCGCCATTGCCCATCTTCACAGGTGCATTGTATTCGGGTTCGTCCGGGTTTCCCGGCACATCATTGGCGAGGACACCTGACAGGCTTATCGACACATTTGGCTGAATCCGAGTCGCCAGCAATGCCGCGCCGCGCGTCAGAATATGGGATTGTGCCGTG
>CAYSOC010000158.1:0-16042 GCA_964432445.1 uncultured Anaerolineaceae bacterium | reverse complement strand
GAAGTTCACCAGTGTGCGCCATGAGGCGACCAATCTTGAGGCAGGCTGAAATGCCTGCTATCGACTACCTCACGTTGATAAGCGCAGGGTGACAGGCGGTTGGCGAGAGCAAGCCAGCGGTCTGAAGCTCACCCGGAATGTACCTGTGCGGGAGAACCATACTCCCAAGAGGCAGGGCTACGCTCAACGCCTTCCTATGATAAGGAGACGAACGCATGTAAGCATCGTGAACTTCGTCGCCCCTGTAAATGTGGTTGGGGGTGATTGGGAACAGCGGAGGGTCTATTTGTTACCTATCCGACGGCATCGAGAGGTGCTGGCCTGAACTTATAGAGGTGAACAAAGTTCAGGATGACCCCGGTGTAAAGTGCGTATCTAAGGGAAGGATGCAAAGACAAGATTGATTGAACATGGGAACTTTCCTGTCTGGCCTTGATGCAAATCAAGGATGGATAGCTGACGTTGACGTAGACAGGGAAGGACGGAGCCATCGTAGTAGTCGCCGAAAGAATAGACAGGGGCAAAAGCCCTGCCCTACGATTCGGTCACGGCGAGCGGGAAAACCGTTCACAGGGCGAAGGATGGCAGCCATAACACGCGCTCTTGGGAGTAGACCTCTTGCCCGAAAGGAAGGGAGGTAGTCGCCATCAACACGACACCCAACGAAAACAGGCAAGTTTCGTGTAAAACACGCAAAGACAGCCTGAAACAATGGGTCAAACGAACCCAGGAAGTGCTTGCACATCGTAGCCTGAAAAGGCCGACGTTCAGCCGTTTATACAATCTCATACGAACCAAGCGCCTTATCGAAGTAGCACTCGATAACGTCTTGGAGAACGAGGGAGCAAAGACGGCAGGCGTCGATGGTATGACAAGAAGGGACTTGGCGACGGAAAAGGCACGGATGGAATTGGTTGAGAAACTACACAAGGAACTATGCGCCAAAACGTATAGACCGTGTGCAGTGCGAAGGGTGTATATCCCGAAAGAGAACGGTGATAAACGTCCGCTTGGTATTCCAACCATCAGGGATAGGGTTGTACAGGAAATGCTTCAGCTTATCCTCGAACCTATCTTTGAAAGTCAGTTCTACGCACACAGTTATGGGTTCAGGCCATTCCGGTCTACCCACCACGCCGCGCTGAGGCTGAAAGACATGATTGGAAGACACGGATTCAATACCACTATCGAAGGGGATATTCGAAAGTGTTTTGACCGGGTGCATCACCTGAAACTGCTGCAGATTCTTCGCAGAACCATCACCGATGAGCGTATCATCCAGATGATTCACGCGATGCTGAAAGCAGGGTACATGGAAGATGGACTATGGCAAATCACCGAAGAAGGCACACCACAAGGGGGCATCATCTCTCCCTTGCTTGCCAATATCTACCTGAACGAACTTGACCAGTTCATCGCTGCCAAATGGGAAAACCTGAGTAAAGTGGAAAAGAACAAGCGGATACGACAGCAAACAGATTTTCGCTGCTACATTGTGCGTTATGCGGACGACTTTGTTGTCCTCATCAAAGGCACGATGGCACAGGCAGAAACTCTGAAAGCCGACATCGGCGCGTTCCTGAACACTGAATTGGGTCTGGAATTATCGACGGACAAGACGGTGATTACGGATGTAAAGCAAGGGTTTGACTTCCTCGGCTTCCACATCCGTCAGTACCAACAAGCGACGTTGATAACACCCTCTCAAAAGGCAATCCGAAAATTCCGCCAGAAGGTGAAGCAAAAAGCATGGGAAGGATTTAGTGTAGACAATGATGCAGGCGCGATAGAGCATCTCAACCGATTTCTTATCGGATGGGCAATGTACTATCGACGAGTCAGCAGCGCCAGAGCCTTCCGGGTTGCAGATCATTATGTATGGCATCGGGTATGGAAAACGACCCATCGCTTGCGTAATCCTCGGTCAACCCGGCGTGACCACTACAAAAGCCACTATATCCCCTATCGGTTCGACATCCGAACCGCGAACCGGAAACATGGTGGCTTGAACTATGGGGCATGGGCAAATAGCGCACGAACGACAGCCTTCATCATCGTCCGACTAGCCTTCATCCCGATTCGTTATGTGAACTTCTATCCTCAGCTACATCCGTATATCCCTGAGCAACGGGCAACGTTGGAAAAGCGGGTCGGCCAACTCGAACTACCGCCTGACCTGTTACCCGGCGTCGCATTCAACCCGGAATATGGCGAGGAATGGAATACACTGAGACGAACTGTGCTGAGAAATGCAGGACACCGTTGCTATCGCTGTCAAAAGCGCATCAATGGTCGTACTGCGCATGTGCATCACCGAGAAAGACGGAAAAGCTACAAAATCCGTCGTCAGGCAAACCTTCTTGAAAATCTCATAGCGTTATGCCCTGTCTGCCACTCGTGGGCAGAAGGCAAATCCGCGAACGAGGCTCTACCTCTATGAGTGCGTAAGTTATGGGAGAAAGCCGGATGCGTTGAAAGGCGCACGTCCGGTTTGGGGAGGGGGATGAGAAAACACGTCCGCTGGAAAGCGGGAAGGTGCGTCTTGTCCCTACTCTACTCAAGGCGAAGGACACGATCCAAGCCAAAGCCGTGCAGTGGCTCATCACCAGCGCACAGCGCACCATTGCATTAACCGGAACAATTTTTGGCGGCAAGGCGAGTTCGCTGTTCTATCTGCTCTATCGTCTGTCGCTGCAGTTCCGCGAGAGTTTTGGCT
This sequence comes from uncultured Anaerolineaceae bacterium, assembly GCA_964432445.1. GTDB lineage: Bacteria > Chloroflexota > Anaerolineae > Aggregatilineales > UBA2796 > JBBRMW01. Next base: position 13,326 of record CAYSOC010000158.1, on the reverse strand, counting down.
GGCAATCGGTGGAATATTTCATCGACCAGTTTGGAGTACGCGATTACATCACCAAAGTGACTCAATCCGATGCGGACGGCACACCAACCGCTTATGGAGCGCATCTCAAGGAATCCACGCGCATCGAGGAAGGCAATGGCGTTGATCCGGGGATTGTACGCTGGTTGCTCTCAATTGGGGTCTTCCTGACCCTGGATGATTTGGGAATTGCACTACCGGAAAAAGTAGAGCGTTTCCACTGGATTACCCCGGAACCAGAACTGAATCAGGGTTTATATGGTCTGCAACAAATCCAGAAGGAAGCAGCACAACTGGCGGCACGCGGGGATATGTCGATGTTCTCGGCATGGATGCAGGCGGCGCTCGGTTGGCCGCTCTGTCCAGATCAGGATGAGACGCATCTACACTCCGATCACCGCAAAGTTATTGAGGAATTGCGCGAGAAAGGGAAGCTAGAGGATGCCAATGCTTACGAACAAGCACATACGAACCTCTGGGCAAAAGCCGTGCCGTTTGATGACAGCCGTCCAGAAGGAGAAATTATCCGACAAATTGCCGATGCCTGCCAACACGATTGGGAACAATTCAGCGACAAGTCAGTGGTCTATGTTTCCGGTGTCAAACGTCCTGCCAATAAGCACCTGTATCAGGCCATGAAACGACGCGGCCTCAAGCCATTCATTCTATCTACACCAGGCGATACGGAAGTGGTGAAATGGTGCGATCCGGCAGACCTGGCACGCTGTGAACTGGAACAACGGGAAACGGTCATCGCGGATGCGTTGGCAGCCAAAGAGATACAGGTACTAATCGTCAATCCACCTCTTGTAGCTACGGGGCTGGATTTGGTCGCATTCAATCACCTCCACTTCTGCGGGTTGCCAACCTACAGTGTTTACACCTTTGAACAGTCGATGTGTCGATTGCATCGTCCCGGTCAGCCTAAAAAAGTCACCATCGACTTCTGGGTTTATGGGACTGATCCCACTCAAGGGAACAACGCGAACAACCAGTTACAGGCGCTTGGGATGGCGGTCATGTCGGACAAGGTACGCGCCTCAGCCGTGGTGTCCGGCAGCGTGGGAGCGGGACTCGCCGCGCTCAACCAGCAAAGTAGCGACATCATGACCACGCTCCGCGATCTGTTGCTGAATGAAAATGTTGATGCTGCTCTTCTTACGCCTGAAACACACCATAAGGCAGATGTGAACGTGTCGAAACCAACAGTTGTCGATCCCCGGTATTCCTGGATTGAAGCTGAAATCGAGCGCTACGACGACCTGCGGCAACCGCTGGCATTGTCTGCGCCACTCCCGCCACCTATCGCGGTCAATCAAACGGTAGCAGATATTTCGGCATTACCGATCTGGTCTTTGCCTACACCGAAACCGGAAACAGCAGTTGCTCACGAAACCGAATCTGATAAGGCGATCCCGGATATACTGCGGATGCTAACCGCAGAGTTGGGCGGTACGGTGCGTGTTATCCCGAATATGCCTAATCTGCTGAGGCCAACTCAGGCTGAACCTGCCAAACGCACGTCGAAACCACGTCGCGCCAGGATTGACCTCGCCAAAGCGCCAGACGACATTCCGATGATCCAGATTGCTTCGCCCTGCCCGGAAGAAGTCATTGCACCACTACGGCAGCGCGTACAATCCGGGTTGCAGATACCGTTGTTCTGAGCATGATCTCTGAAGCGCGCACATTTCTGGACGCGCTCTTTGCCCGCTGTGATCCCGAAAGTATCTTAACCCTGACTGCCCTACCTCCGATAGTCAGCCTGCCAACACCATCGCGTCATCTACCCTTGCGTGATGTGGCACTGCTTTCAAACGCTTTGGAACGGCTCGAAATGGCGAATGAAAACGGGTGGTCAGGGCTGGTTGGTATCGGAACGCGACGGGCGAATCTGGGGCGCTGGCGGCGCGGCGGTAAAAATGATCTGGTCGCGCTTCCGGCATTGTTCGTGGATATTGATACCCTGAAAGGAGTAGAAAAACGCATCACTCGTTGTCCTGTCCAGCCATCGTGCATCGTTTCCAGTGGACACGGGCTGCACCTGTATTTCTATTTGCGCGAACCAACACAGGATTGGAGGCAAGCCACACGAGTATTATGCGGGTTAGCAACATATTTCAAGGGTGATTCAGCAGTTTCGGTTGCCCAGAGTATGCGGCTACCCGGCACACTCAATCACAAATCCGGCAGGGAAAGCGTGCCGTGCTGTATTCTCGACCATTACCCTGAACGACGGTATATGCTCAATGATTTCTCTATGTTCATTCAGGGTAATGGTAAAAGTCGCTATCGAACACCGTCTCATAACTACCTGTTTGAGAGCGACTGTAACAGGGTAGCCATCGGTGATCCCAATCCGGCATTGATACAGGATGTAACGCAGAACCTTATCGCGGCTTATGGTGGACGAATGCAGGCGAACGGTTGGCTGGCAGCATATTGTCCGTGTGGGCATCGACGAGATGGTGTTGGCGCTCATTTTGGATTCAACCCGGCGTGGGGAATGGGCGTCTGCTTCGGGCGTCATGGACGCTTGCGGTTGATAGACCTGTGTCCCCTGCTGGGGATTGATCCCAATTGCTATGGCTGGGTGATCCGAAAGTCTGTCGCATAACAGTTTGGTATGAAGGGTGGAAAATCGTTCTACCCTTTATAGTCTCCCATTTTTTTCCCATATCATAAGCGTTGCAATCTATATGTGAATTTCCACGCATGATACAGACCGGGCAGTATTCAACTAGGGCAGTATTCAACCAAGAATTGGACTTATGTAGACATATCGGAGGGGCGTGTCCGAAAATCGTGATGACGTCGATCTACTTCCTGGCTCTCCGGGGTAGTGTATTTATCAAGCCAATCCTTGTATTCCTTTTCCAGAGCCTGCCTGCGCGCTTCCGCTTCCGGGCTGGGATCGTATGGTTCTCGATAGTGTTGCAGGCTGTAGCGGACTTCGGGGCGAAGTTGTTTTGAATCTATTACTAAATCCGTATCAGTCTGTGTCCCGTTTCGCTTGAAAGGGTCAAGAAGCCGTTCAAAATGATATTCGTCAACGACACCTGCCCACAGCGCATCCAGACGCGCAAGGGTGGTCGATTGTGCCAAGCTGATTGCGCTCTCATGACTGTATTGCTGTCTTCGGTAATTCCAGACATCCTGCTCAACATCCAATTCAACCAGACGATCCAGCCAGAGCGATTTTGTTAATGACATCAATCCAGCATCACCAATGAAATTATCATGAAGGTTGAGATGCCATAATGAGGCTAAATGTGGCGTGCTTGCAACCGCTTGTACTCCAACTTCAGAAATAGAATTGTAAGACAAGTCAAGAACACGAAGATTATGAAAATCGGATTGCATCAAGTGATGGATTGCCAAATCATCCAATGCGCATCGGCTCAGATGTAATTCCCGTAGTGACGGCAGCAACGTTGATTTAGCCAGAGCTTCACAACCAGATGTACCAATAAAATTGAAACTCAGATCAAGATGGCGGAGATTTGAAACACCCCGCGTTTGCGCTAACGTTGCTATCCCAACAGCACTAATATCCGCATTGATGATATGAAGCGTGTGCAACTGCGTTATCAGTTCCGACTTTGCTAACGCGGCAATGCCAGCATCGCCGATAGGTTGTGCCTTTAAAAAGCCATAGTAGGGGTTGTAGGGATTACTACCCAAATCCAGATGACGAACGTTTTTGAGCCAGGTCGATTTTGTCAGGAGTTCCACACCTGCTGCGCTCAATTCATTGCACGCCAGTGACAGAGTTGTTATCCGGGATAATTGAGGGAGTTGTGCCAATCGTGCCACCCCTTCATCCGCCAACCCGACATCAATCAGTTCAAGTATTTCCAAGCTTTCTGGTGCTATCGCTTCGACCAATCGCACAATATCATCGCCAAGCCGCTCATGCTGAACGCTGAGATGCCGGGTGGAATGAATAGCTCCCGACGCGATTATCGCGTCAAGGCCAGCAGTGGTAAGACGATATGCAAATTCCTGATACTCAACCGTTCCCGTATATGGGCGATTGATGAACGACACAGACTCAAAAGCCAGATCACGGCGGGAGAACAGGGTCAGAATCGCGTCTTCAGGATATTGGTCAATCGTGATTGTGCGTATTTGACTCAAGATCGGAAGATGCAGGAGCTCCTTGAATGATTCAGGCAGGGGTGCCGGGTCAGGTGACCAACTCGCACGGAGACTCAACGTTTTCAGGTTTGGCAAGGCTTCAGATGTGAGGGTTGTTGTGATTTCCATCCCGTTCCAAAAATGTATGCACAGTTCTTGTAGATTAATCAGGGGGTGGGGCAGCCTGACATCAGTCAAGTCAAATTTGGGGCGAGCAGGTGAGGGGGATACGTGGTAATGTACCTCCAGCGTTTCGAGGTGGTGTGCCAGAGAGGAAGAGAAAAATTGATAAAACTGCTCAATCTTGTCAATTTTCACTCCGTACAAATGCCGCACTTGCTGCCAGTGTTCCGGGAAAGCAAGAAGATCGGCGGTGCTGTCCCCTTGAAAACTATAAGGAAAGCAATGCAAGGATGTCCAGAACTGAACAAACGGGCTTGAAGACAAGTCTTCAGTCAAAACGTTTCTACATCCCTCACGCATCGTCATGAGACGAAGGGTACGAACCAGCGCCCAACTGGACTTGACTGCGCCGGCTGCCAGCGCAACGCACCATGACCAGGGTGCAACACGTTTATCATCAGGCCAATGTGCCAGCTTTTCTGCGGCATATTCCATCGCTCGCCGATGATCTTGCCCTTCCCAGGTGTCAAGAACACTGCATATTGCTCTAAAGGCAAGTTCATCAGGTTCTTCCGTTAATAGCTGTTCTAGTTCCTGCCATGCGGTTTGGTCATTCGGCATCGCTATTCCTTTGCATATTCATGTAAGACGTGCAAGGCGAATCATGTTTTAATTATGCGTCATTCGCTGACCCTTTCCACGTTTTTTGTGATTTGGTGCGAATGAGCAGCAATCTTTCGGCTTGATGTAATGGTTCAGGATGACGACCCAATATGGTCGCCTGCGCAACCATCGCACGCCCCTGGCGTGCAAACGCCACCCCAAACACGCCAATACCTGTCACTGATATGGACGATATGGGTCTGTCCTCCGGTCTGAAGTTGGGCAGTGATAGGGCGCGTTTGGGGTGGGAGCGAGCTAAAAACGCTCGCCGCTCAGACGCCGCGTGGCTATGCTGCTACGCGCTGAGGCGCTCCGCAGCCCGATACGCTAGTGCGTATCGAAAACACCACGCCTCGTAGCTACCTGCCGAGATGTGATGCGCCAACTGGCTCAAGCAGGAGCATTGAATTGCATCATTGCAGTTGATCGGCTTCTCGGTACGTAGTTGCAGGTTGGGGTGTTCCGCAATTTTGTATTGCACCTTTTCGTAGTTAAACGGTGACAACTTTCATTCCAAAAATGATTGAAATTTATTGAGAAAGTCCAGCAACCAACGCAACCTGTGTCAAAGTGATGTCGTGCTGCATTTCGGCAGCGTCTCTGCAATTTGCTGCGAAAGGATGGCAATGGACGAAACCTCACAACGGATGCGGTACACCTCCCGTCATACGATTTCGATCACCGAAACGATGAACACGCGCCTGCAACAACTCCTCGAAAAACAGGGGCGCGACGTGTCCATGAATGATTTGTTCCGGGCTGCGCTGCGCCAGTATCTGGATGATCAGGAAGACCAGATTGGCAGCAAACGTCATTTCACCAAATCGTTGCAGGCACACATCGATCAGTTGGAAAGTACGCTCCTGTTCTACTTGAACCTGATCACTTTTCTCGACGCCTCGAATCTGGCGGCGCTCCTCGGACTAGCAACGGGTGAGAACAACAAAGTGCCATCGACCTTGCTCATTAAAAATGCGATTGCAGCCGCATTGCGCGAAGGGCCGCAACTCAACCAGCAAATTCTGGCAGTACGAGAGCAACTGGGGAAGCCTCGCTAATGGGGAAAAGCAAGCCGATTTGCATTTCGGATATGCAATACATCTCATCATCCAAATCCAAACGCGGTGGCACTCAGCACTTGCGTGGGAAATTGAAATATTTCACGTATCGCAACGATAGGGATGATCATGTTTCGCATAAGCGCGGCAACCCTAAACCGCGACGCTGGATAGATTGTGGGCTGGGCGGCAACTACGGACAGATTTTACAAGGGTGTCAGAAACGTCAGAGTGAACACGTTCTGGCGTGGACATATGTCATCAGCCCTGACCCGGAACTCCTGAAACTGTTTCCCAAATCCCTTCGACAGGATGCGTTGCACGAACTGACCGAGCAGATTGTCACCTCATACTATGAAGCGCGTGATGTCGATGTGCCGCCTTATGCTTACATCACCCATGACCGGGCGACCAGAGGCGGCGCACAACAGTTGCATACCCATGTCGTACTCCCCGGCTCTGTCGAAACGTTTTTCGGAACCGAGCCATTTTACAACAACAAGCGACAGGTCAATCAATTTAACGAGATTGCGACCCAGCGGTTTGAACAGATGCTGGATCAGGAACTAGGGCGAGATTGGCGCAGGTTGCGGGAGCCGTCTATCGAAGTTTCTTCTGATTCCATTCCCGATTTGAACCTCAATGACTGGTTGCTACGCTGAGAGGTGTTGATGATTTACTGGCTTTACACAACGGCGCGCCCGCTCCTGACCGGACTGATTGTTCCATTAGTGTTCCTGGTTCTGATCTTGTTACCGTTCACCGCCTATGCACTAGGGCGTGGTATTCAGCGCGAAAACAGTGCATCACCCCAACCAATAGCGAAAGGCTGGCACTGGGGGCTTCTGCTCCTGAATTACCTGATAGTAAACATCCTGACGATAGCGGTTCTGGTATGGTTAACCGCAAGTTACGCGCTGCGACGAGGCGGAAAACCAATTACGGGAACCATTGCGCGCCTCCTTGTTGCTGGGAACGCAAATGTAGATGGCAACCGTTTGTATGGCTTTGGACTTCTGCTCATTCTCGCTTGTTTCACCGTTTCGTGGGGACTGCGAAGCGGCTTACAAAATGGCGGATGGTTGCGCGAGCGGGTAGACAGATGGCGGCGTCCGCATCTACCGCGCGGGGCGATGGGGTCTGCCCATTTTTGCACGGCGCGTGAGTACCGCCGCTTCCGTCAATTTGCCAATGACGGAATCACCTTCTATGGAGCGTTTTGGGGACAGCAGCGAAGACGGCTGGATCAGGGTGCGGGGCGCTTCTGTCTAAATGGAGAGGACGCGGCACGCGGTATCCTGACATTGGGTGGTCCCGGTTCTGGCAAGACGCAAGGGGTGATTTTACCCGTCGTTGCAGACAGGATGCTGGCGGGACATTCTCTGATCATCGCTGACCCACAGGGGGAACTTACCAGCCATATCCTCAAGTTTGCGAGCGTAACAGGACACCTGGTCGTGGTACACGACCCCACTAGCGTCACCGGTCCACGCTACAACCTGGCGCAAGGCATTGGAAATGTTTCTGATGCGCGTGCCATTGCTGACGTACTCATTCCAACCGCTGAAGGCGAAAACCGCTTCTGGACGGACAGTGCGGCGGCACTTCTCGCAGCCTGTCTGATTCGCTTTAACAATCTGGGCGAGATTTACAATGCCTTGAGTGATACCAAAGCCCTCAGCCGAAAACTGGCGGCAGGTAAGGATGACGCAGCACTGCTGGCCACCAGTTTCATCGCCAGCGTGACCACGGATGGGCGCGTGGCATCGAACATCGTAGCGACGCTGGCAACGGCACTTACCGGATGGGCATCCGTTGAGGTGCGCGCGAACACTAGTACGTCGGATTTCAACGCTGAGTTGATTGTCGAACGCCCGACGGTCATGGTGTTGACCTGTCCCGGACGAATGCGTGCCGTGTATGCGTCCTATCTCGGCGCGACGCTACGAAAACTCATGCTCGATCTTGACACGATAGGGGAACATAATCACGGGCCGTTACCCACCCCTGTCGGCATTGTGCTGGATGAGTTTCCCACGTTGGGCAAGTTGGATAGTCTGGTGGCGGATGTAAACCTAGTACGCAAACGGGGGATCAGTATCTTGATTGCCGCACAGACCAAAGGCCAGTTCCATCGTCTCTACGGTCAGGATGGGACGCAGGCACTCCTCACCGGGTTGGCAACGCAAATCATCTACGGTGGTTGCGATGCCGACACTGCCGAGTTTTATAGCAAAGCTTCCGGCACAACCAGCGCCGATACTGACCCTTCACCGGAAAAAGCCAGCTATCGGTCACGTCCGCTGTTGACTCTGGATGAAGTAATCTCCCCACGCGACGGTAATTGCACGATCTTTGGCCGCTATGTCGAGACGGCGTTCGCCACACAGGTTGTCCTGACCGCTCAACTCACGCGCTTATATGAGCGGTTGGACTGGGCAGAACGCTTTAGGAAAATAGGAACATCTGAACCGTTAATCCTGAAACGCCTTATGGATATCCTGCCAGCAGCATCGCCGGAACAAACAACTGATGCTGGAACACAGCAAGCAAGTTCCCGCCTTGATGTAGATCGCTACCATAGCTTGTTAAAACGTGCCACAAAAGGACACCGAAATAATGAATCGCCGCGAAACGATCTCCGCTATCGGTAAGCTAACCCGGATGCGCAACCACGACGTGCAAATCATGCTCGAAGCGCTGGTGCAGGTCTGGTCAGACGCTCTCGTGAGGGGCGAGAAGATTGAACTGGAAAACTTTCTGGTACTGGAAGTAAGACGGATTGATCGCGCGGGAAAAGCACTTGGCACGCTCTATCGCAAAGATGGGCAGATGATGCGTGTTCCGGCAGCGCGTGTTGAACTGCGTGCGCGCCCCAGTCGGCATTTACGAAAGCGGCTCCGCGAACTCTGATTCAGTGAATTAGCGGATTTCGGATGGGGTGAACCTATCGCAATACCCTGAAGAATATCCACTGGATCAATTGTGTATGCCATTATGGACGCAAGTTCAGGATCGCAGCGGAGATAGCCGTGCCGCGATCCTATTTATTTCCATAGTATTTCTGGAACCTCGCTAGAACCCGATTTCAGAAGGTGGCGTGTCCATCTCTAACGTCTGATAGCGCTGGAGCAATTGTTCCGGCGGTTCAATCTGGAAGGGATCAGCAGGCAGCCGTTCGTCGGCGAAAAATGGCTCATTTTTGTCAATCATACCGTTATCCAGCCCGATCCGGTGTGCCATGCTGACCATCGCCCGCGCCCCTTCTATATTGCTGCCCGTGAGCGTCTCCACTTCATTTTTCAAGTGGTAAAGTTCGTGCGCTGTCGAAGTTGCGAGGTCATCGCCGCCTTCGTACACCTGATATGTTCCAATCGGGCGCGAATCGGTGAGGTTGTTCATACCTACTCCATGCGCCTGCTTGGTCAACGAGATGGTGTACCAAGCAGAATCGAGATCGGCCTCGGCGCGCTCGATTTCAACGGCATAGCTCAGGATGTACGGGTTAGGGACATCGGCAACCACGATGATCGCGGGCGTATTTGCTGGTGATTGCGCCTCAATATCTGGTTCTGGCCTATCGGGTAGTGGCGTATCTGCAAATACCATACCGTTTGCCTCCCCAGCCTGAACGTCTACCCGCAGCGCGGCGCGTATCGCAGGATCACCATAGACGCCTGCTTCGAGCATGTCCCACGCCATTTGTGCGCGTGCTTCCGGTGTTGGTTCAGACTGGATGTCGTCCACATCTGGTAAATAGTTGTTGTTGGTCATAGGTTACTCCATTTATCAGGTCAACGGCCTGGTGGGAGGTACTGGTACGGTTGGATCAAAATTACTATCTGCGATTCCTTCGATGAAATTAGGCGGCGCTGGCTCAGAAGATGAAGCCAAAACGGGTTGCGCTACTGGTCTCACTTTGGCATTATTGGCCGCTGCAAGTTGTCGGAGTAGATGCTGTTCGCGCCGGATCAGGAAAATCGGCCATTCGCGGTAGGCAGTCATGGCTTCCTGTTCCATTTGCCGGAAGTATTCGGTGCTGGTGTCACGTTTACTCATTTTCCCTCTCAAGTGGTATGAAAACGGGCATATTCATCTATCGAGGCGCGGTTATGCAGGAAAAATAATCCCACGTCCTGAATATCGAGCAGGAATTGACGGGGCAGTAGCCGTGCAATCAGGTTGAGGTGCTGCTCATTGAGGTGTTGAAAGGCATGATCCTCATGGAATACGTTCATCCCCTGTCGTTGATTGAATACAACGCGGATCGGCGCATTCTCGAAGATGTAGCGCGCCTTGCCTTGTAAAAACAGACTCATTTGTTGATCGATAGCGATCAACTTCTTCCGACGGGTGCGGAACGTTTTCGCGGCTTCAATCAGAAAATCCAGCAATGATGGGTGGCGCATCAGGCGATAGACTTCATCAACAGCGATGATACGTGGAGTATCATCAGCTAGACTGTCGCGGCGGATAGCGCTCAATACCTGCGTATAGGCAATCGCTTGTAGAATCGGATCACCTTCCATTTCATGGAAACTGAACACACGGGGATTACTCCGATCCCGAAATGACAAATCCATGTTGGTCGCGCCATTCAAAAAATCTGCGAATGGGCCAGTGCCACAGCACAGACTTGCTATTTCATCTGCGAGATCGCGCGCGATTTGTTTGTTCTGTTCCTTGCCACCCATGCCAGACAGCACATCGCAAACGAGATCAGTGGTCGGTGCGAGATCGGGCGTGATGGTTGCCAGATCGCCGTACCCGCGATAGGCAGTTTCCAACGCCTGCCCCAGGAGTCCACGCTCAAGGTTGGCACGCTGAGTCCCGGTTAGCTGCCGTCCCAAAACTGTTTCGTAAATGCGAATTACGTGGCTTTTTTGCTCTATGATATCGGGGAACATCACATCCTGCGGGTTGAGTTTCGTTCGGCGCGCACTCATGACGTACCAGGGCAATCCAAGAGCCTGTGCCACATGCTTTCCATGACCCATCGGCTCAAGCAGGTCGAAGGCGATCCCATTCTCGGCATACTCCCGGCTCAGGTAGCAATTGCAGTAGAACGTCTTGCCCATCCCGGATACACCTACCCAGACCTCATGTGTGGCGCGTTTGTCGGGATTGCCATTCTTATCGTTCCATGAATCCAGAAAGTAGGGATATGCACCATTGGTTGCCTCGCCGCGCATGATCCCGCGCGTGCCGGATAGTTTCCGATAGCCTACCGGGGCATACATCATTGCCAATTCCCGCGAGGTGACAGGCCATGTCGTATCTGGCATATCAATTTGTCTGGTGCGTTTGGTGGTGAAGAACTGGATCGCTTTGTTTAGTAGCAATCCGGTTTCAGCACGCAATCGAAACCATGCCTTCGTTTCGTGGATGACCATCTGTGCGCGACGTCGCAACATTTGCAAATCGCTGGCAGCAATGGCGATATGCAGCTGGACGGTGTGCAACAAATCGCCCTGATTAATTTCTGCCAACGCTTTCCGGCAATCCAGAATGCGTTGCACAGCACGGCTATCTTCGGTAGTAGTTCCAGAGAGATGCGCTTGATAGGCCGTAATCCGCGACTCGATGGCATCCACCGCTTCACTAAATTCATACGTCCGCGAAATATCCAGCGAAAGCGCAAGCGGAAAGTCCAGATTCAGGAGTGCTTCCAGCGGGCGCACAAAATCCCACCGGGATGGCAGGAATTCGTAACTGGTCAGGATTGCCCAAAAGGGACGCCCGCCGGGACGATCTACGGGAGCAAGATGCCACCAGGGTTGGCGCTGCACCGTATATTTCCCCTCAAATAGCGGTGGCAGTGGTGCAGGATAGGCAGGCGTATCGAACGCGGCACTGATCCCGCCTGCGATGGCACGGGGATCATCAGCACTCCAGACGACCAGCGCACATTGCGAACGCTGATAATGGGCGTGCTGGTTCAATCCCTCATAAAAACGGCGATAACCCATGAGCAGATCAGCACGCGGTGAATACGCTTCGTATTGTGCGCCCATCTCCGCAGTCACGCGGGCAATTTTGTCATCCAGTGTGGCCGGGAACTGATACGAGAGAAAACGTGCCGGGCCAGATAACCCGCGTAGCCATGCCATGATCCGGCTTTGCAGCGATAAAACGCCATCATTGGTCAGGTATAGCAGCAGGTCGAACGGCTCAATACAAAATGTCCGGGCTGGAAGCTCCCGTTCCTCACGCCGCCCCTCCGAAGATGCAATAGAGCCTTGAAACATCAGAGTTGGTCCTTCGTAAGTGCGCGATCCTGCACTGCCAGTCCATCAGTATCACTGGCACGGGTGTAAACAACCCAATCATGGAGTGAATTTTGTGACGCAACGTTTTCAGCGTGGAATAGTTCGTTTCCATCCAACATCAGAGCATTGTCGGTCAGATGGAGTACGTGCGCTATCTGCCCGACTAAACTCTGTGGAGCATTCAGAGCAACCAGCATCAGCCAGCCTTGCACACCGAACAGAAACCGCTGCCAGCGAGCAATTCCACCCTGAGGCGCGCTCAGGATCAGGTAGGCGATTCCGGCGAACAGTGCCACCGGAACACCTGTCAGTGGACCAAACCCTTGCAGGATCGAGTAGCTGATCCCGCCTGCCATGCCCGCAAAGAGCAAGCGGCGAAACGGAATCCCAAACGCTCCTTTCTCTTCGCGGCGCAAAATATGCGACTTGAAATCGGCAACCATTGCTCAGGGTGTACCGACGATGTTGAGCGCAACGCTGGAGAAGATGACGAAGAACAACCCCATCGAAACAACACGGAAGGCTTGCGGATTTTCATCCTTCCAGCCCTTGATGAACGGGAGGGGCGCGCCGAGGTACATAATGCCAAGGCCGAGGAAACCCATGACCACGAACATCGGCGAAATTGCCTTGACAAGGTTCAGAAAATCGGTGACGATCTGGGTGATTTGGTTGGTTAACTGTTGCACGAAAACCTCACTGTGACATGCTCAAAAAGCGATGTATGTAAGGTATCAGACGGAGAGGGTTATAAGGCGCGGATTTCAGCGGTCAAGCAGCAAAAAATTCTTGAAATTGTTTACTATTTAACCCCGCAGCAAATTATGTTAAACGGAAAATGATCCTCTCGTATTCTAGGAGTATATGTGGCTAATTTTGTGCTGATAGATTTATATTCCCAATATCCAGCTGTCATGAGATATATAGGCAAGTGGTCAAGTCCACAGATTTTAGAATGGTTGAGACAGTTCGGTCTGGCTCTCGAACCTGATCGAGACTCTATATAACGAGTGGTGCAAGTCGTTATAGCGAAAAATGAGCAATGCTGACGTTGA
>CAYSOC010000157.1:0-16079 GCA_964432445.1 uncultured Anaerolineaceae bacterium | reverse complement strand
TCTTACCTACCGCTGGAATTAGAATGATAATAAATAGCCTAGCATGAAACGGCGCGGAAAGTCAAACGACTTTCCGCGTGGTTCAAAACAATGATCTCACAATTTCCAAAACATCGTTTTGTTGATCTATTCAGCGTGATGGGGTATCCACACCAGACGATCTTCTTTCTGGCGAACATGCCCCAATCCCGGAAACCCAAAATGATAGGTTTGGATCAGGAGATTTTCTTTCGCTGCCCGATCCAGAATTGCGCGCCGGGTGGCGATAGCAACTTCTGGTTGAACGTCGAATCTGGGCTTGAGGTGTGTCATATATAGCTGAAATGGCATGTGTACCGTATCTACGATATGGTATACGCGCTCACCGCCAGATTCAATCACGATCCCGGAATGTCCGGGTGTGTGTCCGGGTGCAGGCATATAACGGATACCCGGTTCAATTTCTCTATCATCGTCTACCAGTTCCAGACCGCCACTCCGGGCATACCCGTCGAATGTACGGTGCAACCGTTGCACACGCCATTCCTCTTTGGTTTTCAGAAATTCCTCGTTCATCCAGAAGGCGTGTTCTGCCGCTGGTACGACCAGCCGTGCGTTTGGAAATTGCAGATTGTTGTTTGCATCCAGCAGGCCACCGATATGATCCATATGATAGTGGGTGATAATAATGGTATTGATGGATTCCGGCGGGATATTTTCGGCACGTAGCGTTTCTACCAGTTTCCCTGGCTCTTCGGGGACTATATTGCCGCTACCAGTATCGATCAGGATACGCTTTCCGGCGCTTTCCAGAAGAAGAATATTGACTGCTGTATCAATTGTCTCTGTAAATTCCCGAAAGGCGGCTACCGCCTGATCTGTATTTTCGACGAAAGAATTCTGAACATCGGTTTCAAGCAGCGGGCTTGTAGAATCAGCAATCACCATATAAGCGATTTCGCCTACGCGAAACCGGAATACATTATCTGTCATTGAAAATCCTTTTTCTTTTACTGCGCGCTCATTACGGTATGGATCGCCTCTGCGAAGCGTTCCGGCGCACCTTCGCCCCATTTGAGATACAGGCGTGGTTCGATTAGTTCGAGTTCCATCAGATGTAGCTTGTCTTCCAGCACAATGCCATCCACACGCGCATAGAGTAAATCGCGCTTCGTTTCAGTCATGATTTGGCTGGCCTGCGCAAGCAATGCTGCATTTGGTACGACAGATTCGACACTCCCGCCCTGAATCCGAAAATCACCGGGTTTAGGGCGCTTGATGATCGCATGACTGAATTGATTGTTGAAGAAGTGAAACGACCACTCGCCGAGCGTTGAGATTTCCGGCAAAAACTTTTGAATGATGACGCCGACATTTGCCAGCATAGTATCCAGATCGGTTTGTCGGCTGGCGGCATCTTCGGGTTTGACTGTCCACGTTTGATAGGCTCCGGCAGAAACAGTTGGCTTGACAACGGCCTCTGACCATCCCTGTTCCTGAAGGATGGCGGCAAGATTGGCCTTATCGCCTTGCTGCAACCATACCGCCGGGATCACGGGCGCACCATTCGCCAGCATCTCCCGAAGGTAAAACTTATCCATGTTCCAGCGAATCACATCGACGGGATTCAACAGTCGAATCTTTTCCGCTTCTATCCGATCCAGCCAGACGCGGAAAGCATCGGTATTTTTATAATAATCCCAACAGGAGCGCACAATCACGGCCTCAAACTTGTGCCAATCGACTGCCGGGTCATTCCAGATTGGGGTATGAATTGTGTAGCCCAGTTCCCGAAGGCGCGGAAACGAGAGTTGATCATCTTCTGCCCCATCGGGTTGCCGACTATAGGTCAGGAAGGCGACGTTGTGAGAAACCATTGATATTCCATTTCTTCGATCACGGTAGCACGCGCCTCGCGCCCAAGCAGTGTTTCGACAACGTGCAACGACATATCTATCCCGGCAGAAATCCCGCCCGCTGTGATAATCCTGGGCGTAGAATGCACGAAGCGCTGATCGCGGATCACCTTTGTCGTTGGGGATAATTCTGATAGGCGTTCATACGCGCCGTGATGCGTCGTTGCGGGACAATCTGCCAATATCCCGGCCCGCGCCAGCAACAACGCACCAGTGCAGACAGAGAGTAATAATTCGGCTTTAGTTGCCTGTTCTCCGATCCAGCGAATCAGCTTTTCGTGTTTGATCAGCGGGCGCGTACCGAACCCGCCGGGGATGATCAATATATCTGGTTGGGGGCAATCATCTATGGTGTAACGTGGCATGACTGTAAACTTGCCACGTCCAATCACAGGATGATCCGCAACCCCGACATTGAACACATAAAACGGCGTTGGCTGGATGAGTTCGCTGGCAACGTTAAACACTTCATACGGACCAGCGAAATCCAATACCTCTATATCATCGAAAACCAGAATAGCGACGTTACGCGGAAGTGTCATATGCTAAAACTCCGCTACCGCCGGAATGATTTCCTTCTCAAACGTTTCCAGCGGCGTGATGGTATAGGTGTTCGGCATGTTGACGATCATGTGCTGGATGCCCACGCTGGCGAGTTCGCGGAACTGAGCGATCACATCTTTCACTGTCGTTTGCCGTAAATCGACTGTCGTCAGACCTGTCTTCTCGATTGTTGCGAAGTCGCGGCCTTCCTCATCGCAGCGCTGCCGGAGCGCATCCATTTTTTGCTGGATAGCCTTCGGACCGCCATAGGTAAAGAAATTACAGGCATCCCCATATTTGGCTATCAGCCGGAAGGTCTTATTTTCGCCCATCCCACCGATCAGAATCGGAATTTTGTTGAGAGGTTGCGGGTGATTCAGCGTTTCGGCAAGCTGGTATTGCTTCCCATTGAAAGGCTCGACCTTCTCTGCCCACATCTGGCGCGCGATTTGCAGCGCGTCTTCAAGCTGCTCATAGCGGTTTTTTAGTGGCGGATAGGGAACACCAAGCCCCTTTGCTTCACGTTCAAACCATGCTGCGCCGATACCCAGATAGCTGCGTCCACCCGCGAGTACATCCAGCGTGGTGACGGTTTTGATTAGAATACCCGGATAACGATAGACGACGCCCGTCACCAACGCGCCAAGTCTGATTTTCTCTGTCAGCGCCGCGAAAAAGCTGAGGACGCTATAGGCTTCCAGCATCGGTTCTTCCGCTGCACCAACGCCTTGTATCTGGAAGAAGTGATCCATCACCCATAGGCTATAAAATCCGGCGGCGTCGGCTTTTTGTGCCACTGTTTTGAGTGTTGGGCGGATCACTTCGGTTCCGCCGGGATAAGTAAATGATGGTATCTGTAACCCTATACGCATGATTAAAACTATCCTTATGTGACTACATAGGCAATACTAAATCTGGCGAGGTTAGAGCAAACCCGGCGCGAACCGGGGTATCTCACATCAGGAATTTTGCTGATCTTTGCGTTCCAGCGCGCGCACCAGCGAACGGAAATGTTCGCCGCGTTCTGCGAAATCAGCGTAGGCATCGTAGCTTGTGCCGCCGGGACTAAGCAGAATAACATCCCCGGAACGTGCAACTTCGCCCGCACGCCGGACGGCTTGATCGAGTGTCTTAAACTGCTCGATCCTCTCAAGCCTGCCACCGGGGAGTCGCGCCGTCTGTACCTGCTCTGCAATGCTTGGACCAAACTCACCAAAGCAAATCAGATAACGGACACGGCTGGCAATCAATGCAGCAAGTTCATCCCAGGGTAATTTTTTATCACGCCCGCCAGCCAGAAGGATCAACGGTTCGTCATAGCTTTTCAATGCTGCTGCCACACGCTCTGGAGCCGTAGCGATACTATCATTCACCCACAACGCTCCGTCAATTACAGCGACGCTTTCCAGACGGTGTGGTACGCCTGCAAAACTGCGTATCACGTCCCGCATAACTTCTACCGGGACACCTGCCGCGCCCGCTACCGCGCACGCCGCCAGCACGTTCCGCAGATTATGTTCGCCGCGTAGCCGTATTTCATCGCGCGTACAAACGACATGCGGTTGACCATCCGGGCTACCAGAACCAACGATCATCAGGCGTTGACCCGCCATGAACGCACCGTCGCTAACCATCTCGCGCGCGCTGAAAAATGCCACTCGTCCCGGCGATTGATCGCTCATGATGTTCGCTGCTGGATCGTCGTATCCAAAGACGCAAATATTTTCCGCATCCTGATTGGTGAAAATGCGTGCTTTGGCCTGCATGTATGCTTCCATCGTGCCGTGTCGATCCAGATGATTCGGGGTGACGTTTAGAACACAGGCAACCTGCGGTGAATCTTCCATCAATTCAAGCTGGAAACTGGAAAGCTCCATTACGACTTGATCTTCCGGTTTGATTTCGCTGAGTTCTTCGAGCAGCACATCCCCGATATTGCCACCGACCCATGTTTTTCGCCCGGTGGCTTTACACATTTCCCCGACCAGCGTGGTGGTTGTGGTTTTTCCAGCGCTCCCGGTGATGCCGATTACTGGTGCAGGGCAACGCTCAAGGAACAATTGAGCATCATTTGTAACGCGCACCCCGCGTTGCAGCGCTTCCTGCACGATTGGCAGTTCCAATGGAACGCCGCCAGAAACGCAGAGCAAATCACATTCATCGAGCAATGAAAGCGGGTGTCCGCCAAGCGCATATTCAATCGGCAGATGGATAAAATCCAGCAAAACATCTGCCAGCGCCCCAAAATCCTTGTTATCGGAAACAATCACTTTTGCGCCAACGCCCGGCAGCCAACGGGCAAGTGCCTGCCCCTGTCGCGCAAAACCGAGGATTACCGCCGTTTTATTATTCAAATTATCGAGCGTCATCAAACACGCCTTGAAGCATAACTAAAGATATGCTCTATTCTAACGGTTTTCTGAAATTTCGGAGAGGACACTTTCAATCAGAGTTTACGTTGCTTCTGGCTGTTGTGGCTGCTTTTCCAATAGAGCGCACTCGCGGCACATGCCGTATACTTCGAGCAAATGCCCCTCATGCTGGAATCCGTATTCTTCCCGAAGCAGGGCGGTCAGGAAACCCAGGCGGCAATCCTCGAACTCAATCAGTTTCTGGCAATGCGTACAAATCATATGGTGGTGATGGCCGCCGAACAGCAGCACATAGCTGACTGTTGCCCCGCGTCCGGTACTCGCTACCAAGCCCAACCGTGCGAACAATTCCAGTGTCCGAAATACGCTTGCGCGCCCGATGCCCGGATCGCGTTCCTCAACAAGCCGTAACAAATCCGTAGAAGTCAGATGACCACCATTTTCGGAAAGCACCTCAAGGATGGTCAGACGTGGGATTGTGAGTTTATAGCCCGCCTGTCGCAAGACTTCACGTGCATGTTCATGATCATATTCTTCGTGATGATGGTGGGCATGTTCCTCATGGAGATGGTCAGACACGGGACGTTCCTTCATCAACTTCATCACCCTAAGTTTAATGGCAAACGACGCCACTGTAAAACCCGAAAAATTCATGATATTCTACATTTTGCATAAAACTTATATGAGTGCGGGGCATTGGCTGACAAAATACGCTACACTTGGAGCAATCATTTACTGTTACACAGGAAGCCTGGATCAATGAAGTTTGGAATAACCATCAAGCGTAGCATGATGATTCTTGTCGTTGCTTTAGTGGTATCGCTCCCAATCAATAGCCGAATCGCGGCACAAGGGCAAACCGGAACCACAGTGCCATTGCCCGCCTGTCCCGATTTAACAATCGGTACGCCAGAGGCGACGGCTCCGGCAACCGCAACGGCGGCTGTAACCGAAAAATCACCTTCTACCGTCACACCGACGGTGACACCGACGCTCGAACCAACACCAACCCAAAACCCCGCCGCAGGCTATTTAGGGATTGCCGCCCTGCAAGTGCAAAATTGCGGCGCACGCATCGAAGCGATCAAGGGCGGTAGCCCAGCCGAAGAAGCGCGGTTACAGGTTGGCGATGTAGTGGTAGCCATCAACGGTAAACCGATCACCGGATTGAAGGATTTGCGCAATGCAGTATTGACTTCAAAGAAGGGTGATAAACTGATCCTGACGGTACAACGCCGCGCTACCCAGACCGATATTACGGTCACATTGGGCGAAATCCCGGTTGGTACAACCGCAACCCTGCCCGCGACCCAGCCTGCAACGCCAGCAAAATAAAGGCATTGAACTAACTCTTTATGGATATACTGCTCATTTCCCGCTGCCCACCCTATCCACTCCACTTTGGGGATCGCCTGATCCCCTATCATCTGGCACGGCAACTGGCAGAACGGCATCATCACGTAGACCTGATCGCGTTTTATTCCCGCCCGGAAGATGCTGCTGATATACCCCGCTATGAGCGTTTCTTCCGGCATATCCAGTTGATTCGTGAGCCAGCGCGCGGGGTAGCGCGTTATCTGCAACGCCTGAACAACCCGCAGTTTTTCCCGCAGTCTGCACGCGCGGCATGGTCGCCGGAAATGTGGAATGCGATTGAGGATCGGCTGCACGCTGGCGAATATGACGCGATTCAGCTCTTTGGCGGGATACAGGTTTATGAGTATCGTGAACTGGTTCGTTCGCATCCTAACATTATCGTGCCGTATGAATCGTTCACCCTCTATCTGAAAAATATGATGGAGAATACGGCTAGAACCGGCGTCCTCGGACGCTGGATCACCAACCAGCGTTTTCAGACCGCGCGCGCCTTCGAGAAGCGGATGTTCGAGGGATTTGATCGGTTGATCGTCCTGACGGAAAAAGACGCTGCCATGCTGCGCGAACTGAATCCATCTCTGAAACCTGTTGTCATTCCGAATGGAGTGGATACAGATTATTTCGTGCCGACGGGGATGGAGCCGGATACCCCAACCCTGGTTTTCACGGGCAACTTTGAATATGCGCCCAATCTCGACGCAGCGATGCAACTGGTCAAGCATATCTTCCCATCAATCAAAACCCGTGTACCTGCCGCGCGACTGTTCCTTGTCGGCGCAAACCCACCCCCGGCGCTACAGGCATATCGGAGCAAAAGCGTTGAAATCACCGGGCGCGTCCCCGATGTGCGCCCCTGGCTGGACATGGCGCTGATCTTCGTCTCTCCACTGCGGATGGGCGCAGGCATCAAAAACAAGCTACTGGAAGCGATGTCGATGCAGAAGACCATCGTAGCAACGCAGATTAGTATGGACGGCATCAACGCAAAGCATGAACAGCACTTCCTGCACGCCGAAACCAATGAAGAAATTATGCGTGCTGTTGTGCGATTGATGAAAGATGCCGAGTTACGCCAACGCCTCGCGCAGAACAGCCGAACGCTGATCGAGGAGCGCTATACATGGCGGCGGGTTGCGGAACGCTACGAGGAACTATACAAGGAAATCAGTTGGCGTCGCGCACAACGCTAGCGTGCGGCATAGTAGCAAAGACGTTGAAATACGCAAGCAGAGAGTGACTGTGCGATATAACCGAATGAGCCGTATAATTGAAATATCATTAGCAGCAAGGCAAATTCGGCAATGGCAACTATGCAACGGCTTAATGTTCTGGATGAAGTGTTGGACTTTCTAACGCTTTCGCCTACCCCACAGGAAATTGTGACTTTTCAGGCATCCGACGCAGCCCAGGCACAGCTTCGCCACCTCTTGGAGCAAAATCGAAATGGCACTTTGACTGAGATAGAACGTGCCGAATTAGAAGAATTCAGCCGGATTGAACACTTCTTTACACTGATCAAGGCTCGCGCCCTCAAACGGATAAATACCGCCGGGGCTATCATCGGTTCATGACTATTTCGGACTTGGTGCGTCGATTAGTCAGAGATCGCGCTCAAAACAAATGTGAATACTGCCTGGTTCCGCAAAGCGCCAAACTCTTTTCGTTTGAGGTTGATCACATTATCGCGGAGAAGCATCGGGGACCAACCGACGAACAAAATCTCTGTCTGAGTTGCATGGATTGTAATCGGCATAAAGGCAGTGATTTCGCTTCATTCGATCCGCTGAATAATCAAATTGCGTTGTTGTTCAATCCTCGCCGTGACGTATGGGAAGAGCATTTCGCTTTGGATGGCGCAATCATCAAACCACTGACACCACAAGGACGGGTTACAGCGTTTCTGCTCCAATTCAATGATCCCGAACGTTTGCTGGAACGAACCGGGCTTATCGAAGCCGGGGTTTACCCGCCAAAGATTATTTGATGAAACATTTTTCTGCGTTAGAACACTAGGGTGCTGCACGTGGCCCGGTGATGGTTGGTCGCATCATCGGCTGTGCAGGTGGTTCATCCGACAAATGTATGGATTGTGCGCCCCACCATGACGGCCACGGTGTATAGGGCAGATTGTAATACATCTCTACCATGTGCTTGACCAGCGGTGCAGCCATGAACGAGCCTTCATAGCTGTTTTCAACGATGGCAACCAGCGCAATATCTGGTTTATCTTCGCTCTTCCCGGCATAGGCAGCGAACCATGCGTGCGGGTTGGCCTGACCACTTTCGGCTGTACCTGTCTTGCCGCAGACAACAGCGCCCTTGAAGCCGTTGTACACAAAATAGGCTGTGCCAAGCGTTCGATCCGTCGTTACATCGCACATCGCAGCGCGGATACCATCGATCACGCCGGGTTTCAGGTTCATATTGCCATTCTGGATCGGCTTGGCCTCATAGGTCGTCGTACCGATTTGCCCGGTCTTCTTCACAATCAACGGTTCAAGCAATTTGCCATCATCGGCAATACCCGCGACCATCCGCACCGTTTGCAGCGGCGTAACGAGCATTGTCCCCTGACCGATCACGAAGTCGAGCGCATCCGAACCTGTCCATTTTTTCGCGTAGGTCTGCGGATAGGTATCAGGGTCGGGGATTTGTCCTGGCGTTTCGCTCACGCCGCGTATCCCGGTTGGCGCACCAAAACCCATCTGCTTCGCGTAACGCGGCAGAAGATTCTGATCGACACCGTTTAACGTCCAGCCGATGCGCCAGAAATAAGGATCGCATGACCCAATCAACGCCTGTTTCAGATTGATTGTGCCATGTTGCCCGCCGGACTCCGTGTGAATCCAGTCGGTGCGATAGCGATCTCCGAGCGGCTTACCGTCCCAAATACCCGTACACGTCACCAGCGTATTCATGTTGAATTTGCCGCTATCTGCCGCTGCCGCCATGCTCACAATTTTGAACACTGAGCCGAGCGGATATGCGCCCATCGTTGCCCGATTCAACACAGGTTTGCGCGGATCATTCAGCAGTTCATCCAGCTTTTGGGCGGCGTCTGGCGCAGTTGTATAGGGGTTGAAGACATTCTGATCGAAATCGGGATAGCTCGCCATCGCCAGAATTTCACCCGTATGAATATCCATCATGATCGCCGCGCCACCTTTGGAGGTGTAGAAGTAAGCAGCACTGCTTGACCATGCTTCGGTGAGCGCGTTTTGCAGCCTGCGCTGGAGGTTCAAATCAATTGTGAGGTAGACGCTCTGTGGCAGCACTGCCGGGCTGATCGCCAGTGTGCGCACAATCTGACCGCTTTTTCGGAGCGTCAGGGTTGCTTCACCGCGTCCCGCCAGAACGGTTTCCCAATCGCGTTCGATGCCATCAATACCAACCAGCGCATCGGCGGCATATCCTTTAGAAGTATATTCGGCGGCACGTTCCGCAGGAATCTTCCCGATATGTCCGACGATGTGTGGCGCAATCCCCCCATAGGGATAGGCACGCGCAGGCAGGGGCTTGTAGGTGAGTTTGCAAACCTGTTCCAGACGAGGTTTTTCAACAGTAAATTGTTCGTTGTTGATCGTCCCGATTTCGTAGGCTTGTGGCTTGCCTGTATAACTGCCATATCTCTTTTTGAGCGATTCGGCGGTATATCCACGAATCACGCGCGACAGTTCCGCAAAGCAGGCATCCGGGTTATTGGTGGGATATTTTTCAGTCAGTAACGTGACATCGATCAGGATGCCAGATTGATCTGCCAGCGCTACCCCGTTGCGATCATAGATATTGCCCCGGTTCGGCGTCTCCTGTTGCACGAATAGTACAGCCCCATCGCGCATCTCACGAAAAAGATCGGCGGTTGTCCAGGCAACACGCCAGCCCTGGTTAGTTGCTTCCAGCGTTAATAAACGATCACTATCTTTAAAACCCCCAAAGACGCGCGTGTTAAACGTAATTTCATAGGCGATTTGCGCCGATGCACCCTGCTGGATCGCATTCAAAAATTTATATTGAATCCCCTTCGGCAAGACCGTCAGGGTTTGTTCCAGATTTTGATAGGATTCAATAAACTCATCTTTTGGGGTAGCGTCGCGGCTTTTGATGTGCAACAGGTTGTACATTGTTTCATAGCCGCCAAGCGCCCACGCATTCAGGAAGTCGCCAGCGGTTTGCTGTGCCTGTTCCATTGTGAGTGTGGTTGGGGCGGTTGTCGGGGATGTATTCGCTACTGTTGGGGGAGTGTTGTTGGAAGCAGGCGCGGTGTTGCAGGCAGCCAGCAAACTGATCAAACCCGCAACGAACAAAACAACGCGCCTACCGTTCAAAGACACACATCCCTCCGTCGCCATCGCAACCAACCGAATTGGGAACATCTATCCCCGCATCGCGCAACAACCGTTGCAACGTACACATCGGTAACCCCATCACGTTCGCGTAGCATCCTGTGAAACGCTCTACCGGATGAAATACAGCGTGCTGGATGCCATAGGAACCCGCTTTGTCGAACGGTTCGCCCGCCGCGACATAAGCTGCGATCTCTTCATCGGTGTAATCCCGCATCTGGATATTGGTCGTGGTGACTTCTGTCCGGGTTTCGTCTGTCGCTGTGTTGCGAACGGTGATCCCGGTGTGTACCAGATGGGTATTGTTTCGCAATGATACCAGCATATCGGTGGCTTCTTCGGCGGTGGCGGGCTTGCCGAGAATATTCATTCCATCTGCGACAGTGGTATCTGCGGTAATGATGATCGTATTTTCAGCAGCGATGACCGCGTTCTTTTCGCGGCTCAGACGCGCGACATATTGATCAGGTGGCTCATTGGGATGTGGCGTCTCATCTATATCAGGGCGGGCGACCTCGTAGGGTAGCCCCAGCACGCGCAGCATTTCGCGGCGGCGGGGCGAACCAGAAGCAAGGATGATCCGTGTTGCCGGAGTCACAATCGGGTTAGTTCAACTTCGGATCAGCGGGGGCGTCTTCGTCGTCCTCGTATTCATCGAAGTCTTCGTCATCCCATTCGCCGTCGTCCTCATCGAAATCTTCGTCATCCTCGAACTCTTCAAAGTCCTCGAAATCATCTTCAAATTCGAGTGAGTCAGGATGCCCTTGTTCGAGTTCCTCGGCGCTGGCTTCACGCACTCCAACAACTTCCACGCTGAAGAACAATGGTTGTCCGGCGAGAGGGTGATTGAAATCGAGCGTGACATGCGTCGGGGTAATTTCGCGTACCATCGCTTCGTTCAGGTTGCCATCTTCATCGGGGATAGCGACAACCATGCCAACGCGAAGATTTACGCCCTTCGGCAGTTCCTTCGTCGGGATTTCCTCGACTTCATTGGGGTCATATTCGCCATAGCCATCTGCCGGAGCGACACGCACATCGCGCTGATCGCCCACCTTGAGTCCGGCGAGTTCTCGCTCCAGACCGGGGATGATATTATCTGCACCGTGCAGATATTCCAACGGATCATCGGCTTCGGTGTAGTCAATCACTTCGCCGTTTGCCAGTTTAAGGGTATAGGCCAGGCTAACTACTGCGCCGTTTTGTACCAAATCAGACATCTTGTTTTCCTTCATTCAGGGGCAGCAACGCCCGGAACAGGAAGATTATACTCCATTTTCAGGGGCATGATAGACCGATTATTGGAGCCTAGATTGGAGGATATATGAAAGGCGCTTCAGATTTTAACGCTATAGAATGTAATAGATTATGTATCATATTCGCCGCTATCCCACGGCTCATAAAATGCCATATAGTTGCCGGGTAGAACCTCAACACACCATTCCTCATCCTCGCTCTCTGGAGGGCGCAAAACAAAACCAAAAGTGACACCAAAACGCTCAAGTTGGAATGGTTGCACTTCGATTCGACAGTAGTGCAGTGTACCAAGTTCCGCAAGCCGCTGCTCAAGGATGCCTTTCCAATGAGTTTCATCAATCGCTTCTCTCGTACCCAAATCGTCAATACGAGCCTCACGTAAGCTACCCTCGCTATCAAATAGGTAGAGAGCGATGAATTCCCGCCCGACATTATCGCCAATAGGTGGAACAAATGGTGTGGTAAGAAAGAATTGACTACCGTCAGCAGTGCGTCCTATATTGCTGGCGTGATAATCGTCGTGGTTAATTGCAATGAGTTTTGGCGGTTTTTGAGACATAATTCCTCCATATTTGGGAAATGATATGGAAGTGTACTAATTACTCCAAAATGTTGCCCGTAACTTTTCTACAAAATCTGTGTTTCTGTGGATGAAGACGCGCATTGTCCTCATTGAGCCAGCGGCCTGAAAACCTCTGGCTTAATCTTTTCCCGCGTGGTACATTCCCCGATAGACTATCTGCCCATGCTTTCAAAAGGGGTTGTTTCATGATTCTGACCTTAGCCCTGCTGATAATTCTGATTCAGACGCCCGTCTGGTTCCTGCTCATCTTCGCGCCGGAAAGCAAGCCTACCCAGCAGATCACCGGGAACTATGCAGTATTCGTTGTCATCGGCATTGTCTATATCTTCTTTGCCGTTGCCATCGTTGCCTATGCTCTCTCGCTCAATAGCAGCGTCGCCAGCGCTCTTGCTGGCGTGCCAAACACCACAGGTGCAACAACCATTGACCCCGAAGCGCTCAAGCCACTGGTAGAAGCGTTGAAGTTGAGCGCGAATGTTCAACCAACGTTGATCGGCGCGTTGCTGGGGACTGCTGTCCTCGACCTCGCTGGTGGTCTGATCGCCTTCCGCGAAATGCGTACTCTCGGTACGCCGCGTGGTACACGAAGCATTCTCCTGGTTGTGATGTATCTGCTTGGCCCGGTGGGAATGCTGATTTTCGGCGCATGGCACTATCTGAGCAAATCGCGCGTGGCTGCGTAAACCAGGGACTGAATATGGCTGAACAGGAATTTGAAATCGTTGTTCGCGCGGCACGCCCGGAAGACTGGGAAGTGTTCTATTGGATGCGCGAAGAAGAGGCGGTGCGCTACAACACGCTTGGCGTCCCGTTTGCTAACCCAATCACCATGAAGGAACGTTTCAACAACGTCCATACTGCCACCGATAACTGGTCACTTGTCGCCGAAGCGATCTATTCCGATGGAACGCGACGGTTGGCGGGGCAACTAGGCTTCTTTCGAGGCAAACTGGATACAATGCACCTGGCGCGTTTCGGGATACAGGTTGCAACGGAGTTTCAGGGACGCGGTGTCGGGTCGGCTCTCATGGCTTCCATGATTAATCTGGCGGATAACTGGCTGAACCTGCATCGGATCGAACTGGAAGTCTTTACAGACAACGAAGCTGGTATGGCGCTCTATCGCAAATTTGGCTTCGAGCTTGAGGCGACAATGGTGCGCTACGCCTTCCGCGATGGTGATTACACCGATGCCTATAAAATGAGCCGCATCAATCCGCGTCACGTATCTGCGACTGCCAGAGGTTGAATCTATGAGCGTCATCATACGTGGACGTAACGGAGACGACTGGCGCGCGTTGCTGGAAATTTGCAAGGCGCTCCCGGTTGGCTCAAACCCGCTTGGCGTCGTTTATCCATCTGACGATTTGGCGAAGCAGGAATTTGCCTCACCCAACTACAGCACAACCTTCGGCTTGGTTGCGGAAGCCGACGGTAAAGTCGTCGGAGAAATCAGCTTTGAGCGCCATCGCGGACGCCTCTCGCACAGTGCTTATATTCAACGATTCATGGTATCGCCAACCCAGCAGCGGCATGGCATCGGTGGGATGTTACTGGAAGCCATGCTCGAACTGGCTGAAAATTCACTCAATCTCACTCGAATTGATCATTTAATTCCGGTAGATAACGCGCCTGCGCTCACTCTACATCGCAAATACGGTTTCGTGATCGAAGGCAAGTTTCATGATACGTTCTTCCGTGAAGGGCGCTATCTCGATGCGTTTCTGGTAGCGAGGGTACGCAATGCCTTCTGATCTCGCCGCCAGCCGGGGCGAACCAAGCTATGTCTGGCGCTCTGGTCAGGAACGCCGCCTGAATATGATCCGGCGGTATCTCAATCTGGATAATGCGTTGATTCTTGAATTCGGCTGTGGCAACGGGATTTATGCCAGCCAGTTCCGGCGGCGTTTCACAAACAACGTCGAAGCGTTCGATATTGAAGCGGAGCGCGTTGTCGAGGCGCAGGAAGATACACCCCATGCGCTGGTTGCCGCCGGGGAAATGCTGCCCTATGCTTCCAATCGGTTCGATCTCGTGTTCAGCAACGAAGTGATTGAACACGTAGCAGATGATCGGACATCAGCATCAGAGATGGTGCGGGTAGCACGTCCCGGTGGAAAAATTATTTTGTTTTGTCCGAATCGCTGGTATCCGTTCGAGACGCACGGGCATTATTGGCGCGGCAAGTACCATTTTGGCAATACCCCGCTGATTAACTACCTGCCGGATACGTTCCGCAACCGACTCGCGCCGCACGTTCGCGCCTATACCGCGAAGGGCATTCAAGCCATTTTCCGCGATCAGCCTGTGCGCGTCGTAGATCATACGCGCATCTTTGGCGGCTACGATAACATTGCGCGCAAACTGCCGAAGATTGGGCCCGCCTTGCGTTCTATCCTGTATAGTCTGGAAAAAACGCCGTTCCGCTTTTTCGGATTGTCACATTTGCTGGTGCTGGAAAAAACAGGTTAGGCGCGATACGTTTGAATCCGCTTATTGGGTAATCGCTGATACAGGCGTGGCACACGCGCCTGCACCTCCCGAACGATTGCGGCCTTATCCAGCGTGAGCAACTTTCGTCCCTGCATCAGAACTTTGCCATCCACAATCGTTGTATCCACATCCCGCGCACTGGCACTATAGAGCAGGTTCGCGGGAAGGTTACCCGCTGGCTGCATCGAAAGCGGGTCTTCGCGTATCAAAACAAGATCGGCAGTTTTGCCGACCCGTAGTTCTCCCAATTGATCATCCAGTCGAAGCGTCTTCGCACCACCAACAAAAGCCACCTGCAAAATTTCGCTGATGGTGGCAACGGTAGGACTACGCCGTTCATGCTTCTGGAGCAGTGCCGCGAGGCGTGCCGCTTCCAGAATATCCATTGTGTTGTTGCTGGCTGCGCCGTCCGTCCCAAACCCAACCGCGATATTTTGATCGCGCAGAGTCAGAATGGGCGTCAACCCGGCAGCGAGTTTCAG
Organism: uncultured Anaerolineaceae bacterium; assembly: GCA_964432445.1. Lineage (GTDB taxonomy): Bacteria > Chloroflexota > Anaerolineae > Aggregatilineales > UBA2796 > JBBRMW01. The sequence continues at coordinate 734 of CAYSOC010000157.1, read as the reverse complement.
GAATGTTTTCGGACAGTGGGCAACACCTACCTGATAATCGCTCAGGATTTGGAGATCAAAGTGCGTCGGATGAGAGACATGCGCACCAAGCAGCGGGCTATCCAGCAGTTTTGTAGTCTTTAATGTTTCGACGGGGGTACGCCCGGTTTTCGCTACCGATGACGTGACCTGTTCGCGTGTTTCGGAAACATGAATGTGAACGCCAGTTTGGAGCGATTTGGCGCGTTCGGCTACTTTCACTAGAAACGGCTCAGGGCAGATATAGGTGGAGTGTGGACCAAGCCACGCCCGGATACGCCCATTCGCTGCGCCGTGCCAGCGTTCAACGAAGGCAGTTGAAGTATTTAATTCTGCATCGGCGTTTTCGCTCGTACCAAACATCGCCGTAACGAGCAAAGCACGCATTCCGCTTTCTTCAATCGCCTTGCCGACAGAATCCATAAAGAAATAGTGATCGGCAACGGTGGTCACGCCCGCTTCGATCATTTCTGCAATGCCGAGCAACGCCCCCCAGTAGACATCCTCGGCAGTCAGGTTGGCTTCCACATGCCAGATATAATCGTTGAACCAGCTTTCGATGGTGACATCTTCGGCTATCCCGCGAAACAGCACCATCGGAACATGGGCATGACTATTGATCAGGCCGGGCGTTGCAAGCATTCCAGCGCCATCAATAACCTGTTTGGCCTGTTCCACTGGAATCGTCCCTCCGGGTTCGATAGCAGTGATCCGGT
>CAYSOC010000156.1:6338-16153 GCA_964432445.1 uncultured Anaerolineaceae bacterium | reverse complement strand
TCGATTCACGTCGATCCCTCGGGCGCGTCGTCCCGCGATCGCGCCAGGCTCGCCGATCTCGGGATCGGCAGCATCGAGGATGTGCGCGCCGCTTTCAAGTTGATCACGCGCAATTTGCAAGATGCCATCATAATCTTCTTCGAGCAACAGCTTCTTGACCTTGCGGCTGCCCTGACTGTTGACACGTTCCCCGATCATGGTCGGACCGGGGTTTTGAATCATCGGCATGGATCGCATCCCGGACGAGGCGCGCGGCTCCCAATCGCCTGTGTTACCCTTCTGGAGACGATTCGCGCCGACGTATTCCACTACTTTACGCAGATGTTCCGGGCGTGTACCGCAGCAACCACCGACGACGCTCACGCCCCAACTGGCAAATTCCGCGAGCATCTTTGCAAATGGCTCTGGCTCCATTGGGTAGACTGCTTCGCCGTCCACGTTGATCGGCAGACCCGCATTCGGTAATACCGAAATCGGTTTGGTCGAATATTCGGTCAGATAGCGCAATGGTTCGCGCATGTGTTCCGGACCAGTGGAGCAGTTCAACCCGATCACGTCAATCGGAAGGGATTCGAGCGTCGTCATGGCGCTGGCAATATCTGTACCGAGGAGCATACGCCCGGTAACATCCAGAGTAACTTGTACCTGCAAGGCGACACGATTGCCGGAGCGCTTGAAATAATCGACAATTCCCGCAACAGCGGCGCGTACCTCCAGAATATCCTGCGAAGTCTCGATCAGCAGGACATCGACGCCACCCTCAACCAAGCCTTGTGCCTGCTCTGCGAATACGCTGGAGAGTTCTGCAAAGGTCACATTGGAGAGTTCGGGGTCATCGCTGCTTGGCAGTTTACCCGTCGGGCCGATGCTCCCGGCAACGAAGCGTGGTTTGCCTGTTTTCGCGGCAACATCATCGGCGATGCCCCGTGCAAGTTTTGCCGCCGCACGGTTAATTTCCAATACGCGATCCTGTAGCGCATATTCCACCAATGTAAGGCGATTGGAACGAAAGGTACACGTTTCTACAACTTCGCTGCCTGCTTCGAAGAAACTGCGGTGAATTTCTCCAATTACGTCCGGGCGCGTGATGACCAGATAATCGTTGCAGCCGTTGAGCTTTTCGCCGCCAAAGTCTGCGGCTGTCAGCTTGTAAAGCTGAATGTTTGTCCCCATCGCGCCATCATAAATGACAACGTGGTCTTTGATTGCGTCGAGATAGCGCAGATTTTCCGCCATAGTTCAACCTCCAGATACAAAAACGCCTCATCCGTGTGGGTGATGAGGCGCGATAATTGCCTGTGGTTTGTGCCTATCGCTCCTCATCGTGCGTCGTCTTTTTTGATTTAGACGACAGCCGGAATTAGCACCTTTCCCGACGCTTCAGGGGTTGCTGCGGTTTCACAGGGCCGTTCCCTCCACCGCTCTTGATGAGTACAATTCGATTATATGTGCTAGCTTAACATATCAGGCATATGGCGTCAAGCATCGAAACGCACAGCGGCTAGTTTGCTTCAGGTAATGCGCGGAAAGCGCCAACCTGAACATTGGTATAGGCAGCAACAACCCAACCTTCCAGATTGCCATAGCGTACTTTAATCCAGGCAGTCTTGGCATCGCGTGCGATCAGGGTCATCACACCACCGCGCGGGACAAAGCCGATACGCCGCGCCGTAATTGTGGGCGCTCTGCGGATATTCACATCAATTTTGGCTTGCGCCTCTGTTGGCGAAGCAGAAATATCTGGCACAAAAACCTTTGTTACTGGTGGCTTGGGTGCGCCTTTGACAGGGGTAGCTGCCGGGTTATCTGGCGCAACAGCAACAGGATTCACGGGTAATCCACACGCTACCGCCGCAAAATTATATTTGTAGCCACTTCCCGTCTGGTTGTCTGCAATTTGCAGGATGTTCCCCGGCAAAGCGAGCAACTGCATTCCATTGATGTTAACAATCATTTGTGCAGTTTTGCGGCTGTTAGCGGCGGCAAGGGCATTGATGCTCTGCGCAGGGGTCGCAGTAGTCAGATGAGTGCCAATGCTGTTGATGATGCTATATACCTGAATCGAACCATCCTTGAGGCAATAGGCTGTGATAGTCGCCAGCGGATCATTCGGATTGACACGCCCATCAAAAGCGATGAACATAATACAAATTTCAACCCCGTTGCTATCCCGACATGGGTCCTGGGTTGGAACGATGTTTGGGGCCGGGAGCATTTTAGCATCCACCGCCGCACTAGTACCGACAACCAGCCATGCTACAACAAATAGTGCAACGAGGCATAATATCACTTTACGCATGAATATCCCCTTCCAAAACAAGCGCAATCATTGTATCGGGTTGTTTCAAGGTTTCAAGAAGTGGTCAGGATCGCGTAGAGGATTCATGGTATTATGCAAGCAACACGCACAATAGCGTTTCGGCCAGAACTTCGTTAAAATCCACTACCTATTGACCCCTTTTCGGAGGAAATGTGCAAGACCTCGCTGCTTATTACCGCGACCATGTGAACGACATCGTTGAATTGACAACCGCGCTGGCAAATTTTGAAACCCCGACCAGCAGCAAACCCCATGTCGATCAACTTGGTGCATTCATTGAAGGCCAACTCCGCGAACTCGGCGCGCAGGTTCACCGCGAACCACGCGAACAGGTTGGCGATATTCTGCTGGCAAAATGGAACGCGGATCGTCCCGGCAAACCCATTCTGTTCATGATGCACATGGATACAGTCTGGCCTCTGGGGACGCTGGCAACACGCCCGGTTCATGTCGAGGGCGACAAATTGATCGGCCCCGGAACTTATGACATGAAGGCCAGCATTGCGCTCGTCCTGACCAGCATCCGCACGCTGCAAAAATTCTCGGCCTTCCCGGATCGTCCAATTTGGGCGCTCTTCACCAGTGATGAAGAGACAGGCAGCACTCATTCCTGGGATTACATCGAGGAAACTGCAAAGCAGGTCGGCCTCGCGCTTGTCATGGAATTTGCCGCCAAAGAAGAAGGCTTGAAGACCTGGCGCAAAGGTATCGGACATTATACGGTGAATGTACGTGGCAAGTCGTCGCACGCGGGCAACGCCCCGGAAAAAGGGATTAATGCTGTGGTGGAACTGGCGCATCAAACGTTGCGTCTGACCGAACTCAACGCCCTCGATAAAGGCACATCTGTCAGCGTGACCGTATGTCATGGTGGCACAGCAACCAACGTCATCCCCGATCAGGCGATGGCGAAAGTGGATGTGCGCTTCACAACCCGTAGCGAAGCGGAGCGCGTCGATAAATTCATTAACAACCTGCAACCCGTTCTCACAGGCGCGACACTTTCCACCGAAATCGACAGCAAGCGCCCGCCGATGGAACGCGACGCAACCATGATTGCTTGCTATGAACAGGCCAAAGCAATCGCAGCGAAGTATGGGATGAACCTGCCCGAAGATGGCAGCGGCGGCGGCTCCGATGGCAATATTACTGCATCCATCGGTGTCCCGACGCTGGATGGCCTCGGCTCACATGGCGAAGGCGCGCACGCCGTCACCGAACAATGCCTGATTCCGAGTATGCCACGTCGCGCCGTACTTCTTTCGGCAATGATGCGCGAATGGAAATTTGAGGATTAGAGATCGCGCAGATGATCGAACGCGGGCTAAAGCCGCCGCGCTATGATCCATGACACGGCATGGGGACGATCCTCACATTTGATCTATCATTGATCAAGCAAGCATGGCGCGACACGACTTTTGCAATTGCTCATAGCCCGGTGCTTCAGCGCCGGGCCAACCTACCCCTTCGCGTTATCGTGCAAAATCTTCGTTTCGGGGTGTAATTTCATTAACCAGTCTGCAATAAATCGAACTGCCGCGTGCGCGCCAGCCGTTGGGCGCGGATAGCCGATAATCGCCATGCGGATTACATAGCGGTTTGGCTCTCTGGATTTGGCAATCGTGATCGCTGGGCGCTGCTCGATCAGCGGTTCGTCAATGAACGCATCAATCAAAAGTCCACCCTCTGTTTTGTTCTCATAAATCGACATCAGGTGAACGTGATAATCGCCCTCGTTATATTCAACCGGGGTGAATGCCTCGGCAATCTCGGCGGGCGAAAGCGGGCAATGCAACACAATATTCGGCATATCATCTCCGGTAGGTTGTAGCGGTACGACTGGCGCAGGGATGGGCGTTTCGTCGCGCATCCATTCAAAATAATGACAGGTCGAACCCTTCTCAATCGCTTTTTTCTCGTAGCGCGTGATGGTGCGCCCCGGCACAGAGGTCAGCCACGCAGTATCGTGCGTGTTTTTCAATCCCGGCGTTCGCGCGAGATCAGCCGCGATACTTTCTGCGTACTGGGCTACATCGGTAGCAATGTTGAGCAGCGCGCCGGGTTTCAGACGGTTGGTGATCATAGCTAGCGAAAAAGGTGCAAGCAATCGACGATTTGCATGGCGCGTCTTGGGAAACGGATCAGGGAAGTTGATATAGAGCCGATCCAGACTGGCAGGTGGAATTACGTAGGCCAGTGTGGTAATCGCGTCTCCGTGAATCAGGCGCACATTCGGCAGATTCATTCGGATGACTTTACGCTCGGTTTCATCCATGCAGAAGTTGGAATGTTCGACGCCGAGGACGTTCCATTCCGGGTGTTGTTCGGCAAGCGCGACGAGGAAATGCCCGCCACCAAACCCGATTTCGGTAACCAGTGGCGCGCTGCGTCCGAAAAGCGAATCGGGCGCGAGAGGCCAGGGCGTGCGGAATAAACTATCAGTAAAACGGGTGAAAGTTTGTTTGATCATGACCGCTCTATGGTAGCACGCCGCCCCTCCTTTTTGAAGCGTAAGGATAGAGCCGTCCAGTCACCTAATCTGACGCAGGCTTCGTCTGTTTTTTCAAACCACCCTGGATCACGGGGTGTGCTATGATGGAATGATATTCAGGATTTGTCGAAGAAATTATCATGACCAATTCGTCCACTGCGACTCGTACCCAATTTCCGCTTGCTGGTCTGCGCCTGACACTGATCCGCATTCTATGGGTATTGACGTTGTTCTTTTCGGGCGTGATCTTCGTGATGAATATCCCGTATATGTATGATTCGCTGTATCGCGGGATCACGGAATCCGGGGCAGTATTGAGTGCCTTTGCCATTCCGCCAAATGTATTGGCAATATATGATCTGGTGCAGAGTTCTATCCTGTTGCTCGGCTTCTTCGGGATTGGAACACTCCTTTTTATACGTAAATCCGACGATCCCCCTGCGCTCATTACCAGTTTCATGCTCATCACGACGGGCTTTATTTATGGTGGCATCTATTCGCGCAACGGCTTACTCTGGCCTCTGGATGTTTTGATCACGGGCTTTGGCGAAACGTTGCAGGTTGTATTCTTCTATACTTTTCCCGATGGCAAGTTTCTACCGCGCTGGTCACGCTGGTTTGTCTTGCCGCTGTTCATCCTGCGCGTCGGCATCTGGGCATATATCTATATCAACAAATCGGCGCAAGGCGTGCTGGAAATTACGTTTCTTGTGCTGTTGATGGTCATCGGTATCGGTTTTCAGATTTACCGTTACCGGAAACTGGCAACAGCCAGCCAGCGTCAGCAGCTAAAGTGGCTACTCGTCGGCGTTGTTGTGACAGTGGTCGTGGTCGTCCCAACCGTATTTCTAGGCGGGATCAGCCAATTTGCATCACCGACAAACAACGCGCTGTTGTGGCTGTTCATCAAGACGATCCGCAATCTGGCATTACTGGCTGTACCTGTGACGATTGGTCTGGCGGTGCTGCGCTATCGACTGTGGGATATTGACCTGACGATCAATCGCTCGATTGTTGGTGCGGGCGTGTTTATCATTTTGGGTGCGCTGTTCCTGATTGGGTTTGCCGTATTGCAGCGCGTCTTTGGCCTGCTTTTGGGCGATATACAATCCGTTGCCGCGATTGGTGTGGCTGGCCTAATCACGGGTGCAGCCTTCAACCCAATACATCAACGGGTGCGAAATTTTGTAGACCGCAACCTCTACAAATTCCGTTTCGACCTGAATGAACTCCAGAAGGGACGCCAGAAACCAGCGGTGAAAACTCCAGCCGCGTTGACCGGGCAAGTACGCAGCGGCTACGAATTGCTGGATGTGATTGGTAAGGGCGGGATGGGAGAGGTCTATCGCGGCTTCCGCGAGGGGGAGATCGTCGCTGTAAAAGTATTGCCAGAAGAACTCTCGCAGAAGCAGCCGGAAATCCGCGAACGCTTCGCACGCGAGGCGCAGGCATTACGTGAATTGAATCATCCGCATATTGTCAAGCTGCTGGATGCTCAACTCGAAGGCGATGCGCCCTGGTTGATCCTGCAATATCTGGAAGGCCAGACTCTGAGCGAATATATCAGCGAACATGGCAAACTCTCGCTGGAAGAATTCAAAGTGCTTTCTGCGCAGATTCTGGATGCACTGGCACACCTGCACGCAAAGGGGATCGTTCATCGGGACATCAAGCCATCGAACATCATGATCCAGAAGGATGAGACTGGCGCTATCCATCCGATCCTGATGGATTTCGGGATCGCCAAAGGTCAGGATGAAAATTCAACGTTGACAGGCACAAACGCTGTCGGCACGATTGACTATATGGCTCCAGAGCAGATCGAATCGGCGCACGATGTCGGCGCACCTGCGGATATATACGCGCTCGGTGTGGTTTTCTTCGAGATGCTGACCGGACAGCGCCCCTTCACGGGAACGCCGGGACAGGTGCTGTTTGCACACCTGCAACAACCCCCGCCTGATCCGCGCAAACTGCGCCCGGATTTGCCCCTCACTGTCGCCAAAGCGGTCTATCGTGCGCTGGATAAGAACCCGATCTCGCGGTTTGGTTCGGCATGGAATATGGCGGACGCCCTCGCTGCATAACGACAAGACCCGGTGCAAAACGCCGGGTTAAAACTCCATAAACACCCATATACGCTTGTCCATGTGTACACCCAACTTTAATTTAAGCCCTATGGGTTTTAATTGAAGTGCTGTAGGATAAACTTTAGGTAAGTGGGCAAGAGTTTGGGCGATCTGCATAGCAGGGGGCTTGCGATTACCAGACAGCCCTCTGGCAAAATAACAAAGGATTTGAATTGTGACCGATTCGCTAATCCGCCCCGATGACATCGGGAATGTCGATACAAGCGGTCTGCTTTCCGGCGAGACGCGCGCCCGTGTTGAGGCGACCCCGGATGATCGCCCGAAACGCCGTCCACCCTGGCTGAAAGTACGCGCACCAAGCGGCGAAACCTATGAAACGGTGCGCGGTCTGATGCGCAGCAAAGAACTACACACCGTTTGTGAAGAAGCGATGTGTCCGAATATTGGCGAATGCTGGGGCAATGGTACTGCCACCTTCCTGATGATGGGCGATACCTGCACCCGTTCCTGTGGCTTTTGTGATATTAAAACCGGACGACCTTCGCCTCTGGATTTTCAGGAGCCGATCCGCGTTGCCGATGCGGTGAAAGCGATGAACCTGCGCCACGTCGTGATCACCAGCGTGAACCGCGACGAACGCCCGGACGGTGGCGCTCCGATCTTTGGGCTGGTGATCCGTCGCATTCGGCAAGTACAACCGGGTTGCTCGATTGAAGTCCTGATCCCGGACTTCAAAGGGAACCGTGACGCTTTGAAAATCGTCATGGATGCACAGCCGGAAATCCTGAATCACAACGTTGAAACCGTGCCGCGCCTGTTCAAGAAGGTTCAGCCGCAAGACAAGTATGAATGGGCAATGACGACGCTCCGTAATGCGAAGGAACTTGATCCGCTCGTCCTGACCAAGAGTGGGATCATGCTTGGGCTTGGCGAAACCTATGATGAAGTGGTCGAGGTGATGAAGGATTTGGCGGCGCTCAAGGTTGACATTCTGACGCTGGGGCAATATTTGCAGCCAAGCAAGAAACATCTGCCGATTGACCGCTATTATGAACCTGCCGAATTTGATTCCCTGAAGCAAATCGGCATGGAACTAGGGTTTAAATGGGTAGAGAGCGGCCCGTTGGTGCGTAGCTCCTACCGCGCAGAACAGCAGGTTCGCACGCTTTCACAATTGAACCATTTTCGCATCCGTAGCTAATGATCGTAGCGATATAGATCAATAGAGAAAACAGATGCGTGTGCCGAGGGACTGTAATCATGGCAGAGATCAGTACAGGTAGCTCACTTTCGTATCTCAAACCGGGGCAGAAGCTCGGCAAATATCAAATCAAACAGGTGTTGGGGCGCGGCGGGATGGCAGAAGTCTATCGCGCACTCAACCCGGATTTGAATCAGGATGTCGCTATCAAAGTGCTACATCCGCACGTTACCGAATCCGAGAACGCGATCCAGCGTTTCCGGCGCGAGGCACAGGCCATCGCCGGGTTGAGCCATCCGAATATCATGCGCGTCTTTGACTTCCAGACCGACGCCAATCTCAGTTATATGGTGATGGAATTGGTCGATGGTCCAAGCCTGCGTGACGTGATGGCGGGTTATCCTGACGGGATGCCAGAAGCACTGGCACGCAAACTGTTTGAGAAGATTGTCGAAGCCGTCGCCTATGCACACGAACGCGGCATTGTTCATCGGGATATCAAACCAGCCAATGTGCTGATTGCGCCGGGGGATCGTCCTGTCCTGACCGATTTCGGGTTGGCAATGATCCTCGGTGGCGAACGGTTGACGCAGACGGGGATGGGCGCAGGTACGCCTGCCTATATGTCGCCAGAGCAGGTTTCCGGGATGCCTGTCGGTACAGAGAGCGACGTATATACGCTCGGTATCCTGTTCTATGAGATGCTTTCCGGGCGCGTGCCGTTTATGGCGGATTCGTTCCCGCAGTTGATGCTAAAACATCTACAGGAAACACCACGCCCATTGCAGGAATTGTTGCCAGATATTGATCCAGCGTTGAATGCGTTGATCATACGGGCGCTGGCAAAAAACACACTGGATCGCTATCGTAATGCTGGCGAGTTACTGGAGACGTTGCGTTCACATGACAGCCCGCGCGCCCTCGAAACCATACAGATTCCCCCAAGCAAACTCGTTAAAATCCCCAAGCCGGTTTTTTCGGATGCCGATGCCACCAAAATCGAAGCACCAACCCGCGCGGCGTCTGATTCCAGTTCCAGCCGCCTGACTCAAACCGTGACCTCTATCCAGAAAAACCCGATTCTTGTTTCCGGCCTGTTGATAGCGTTGGTGTTATTGGTGGTTGGTGTGGCGCTGGTCGCAGCGATTCAATCCGCGATTCGCGCGGCTCTCACCCCTACGCCTGCGATTGCCATCATTCCACCCGAAGGCATGGCCTACATCCCCGGTGGAACGTTTACGATGGGAACGGCCAACGGCGACCCGATTGAAAAGCCGCCGCACGCGGTCACGGTCAAACCGTTTTTTATGGATAAAACGGAAATCACCAACAAGGATTATCTGGTCTTTGTGACGGATACGGCGCGTACTCCACCCACAACATGGCCTGCGGTAGATCGTGGCAACTGGGTCATCGAGGCAACGACGGGCTATGTTGTCGGTTCGCCCACCAATCAACACGATTACGCTGGCAAGGAAAAGACGCCTATCACCGGGACATTCCGTATTGATGTAAACCCGGATACGGATAAGGGGCAAATCACGGGCGAATTCAGTGCTAATATCGTGATTCGTGCCGGACGTAAAGCGCAAAATGGCACATGGTCATTCAATCATAATGTATTTGTCGGGGGCAAAGGCTTCTATCAGGGCGGCGTTGGCGAACATATCATGATGCACGGCGATACCGGACAGGAAGGGCCGTTTTTTCCGA
>CAYSOC010000156.1:0-6328 GCA_964432445.1 uncultured Anaerolineaceae bacterium | reverse complement strand
CAGGTACTCAACCCGGAAATGAATTTCCATGTGATGTATACCGAGGGCGTGCGCGACGATCAGGGCGAAATCCTGAAAAGCCAGAATGAGTGCTGCTATAGCCCCAAAAATCCATCACAGGGTTATGTTGATAAAAACAAGAAGCAACTTGTCATTCTGATTTCCAGTGTCGATGTGTACGCAATCGAAGAAAACGCCGCACCGCCAATCATCCTCGAACTTCATTTCGATGATCCCAAAGTGGTCAAACGTCCGACAGGCGGGAACGCGCAATTTCCGGCAGGAACAGGCGATCAACCCGTCGCCGGGGTCACATGGGATGATGCCGTTGCCTATTGCGAATGGAAGAAAGAACGCCTGCCCAACGAAGCCGAATGGGAATTCGCGGCACGTGGTACTGATGGACGCTTGTATCCCTGGGGCGAGAATGCGAAAATCGGGAATGATATTCCGGCGAACTGGACATTCGGCGCTCTGCAAAAGGTGGGAAGTTACCCGGCAGGGGCATCTCCCTTTGGATTGATGGATATGTCTGGCAATGCGTGGGAATGGGTACACGACTGGTATGATCCCGGCTACTATGAATCCAGCGCTGGCGTAGTTGATCCCGTAGGAGCAGCGGCGGGAAAACAACGCATTTTGCGCGGCGGGGGGTATACTCAACGTGATCCAGAAGGATCGCAGGAATTTCGGACTACGTTCCGGCTGCCGTTTGATCCGGCACGCACAGAGGCGAGTTTTGGATTTCGCTGTGTCCGCGATGTAGGTTGATCCGCCATACAGGGGCATTGAATGTTCGATCCGTCATCTTTACTTCCACCGTTGCCGGGCAGGGCTACCGCACCAACGACGACCCGGCTGTTCGATGCGCTCCGCGAAGCAGAAACCGCTGCAAATGCCGCACGAGCGGAAAATAACAATGAAAAACTGGGCGCGCTCCTGCAACATGCCGGAGCGATTCGTCTGATTCTGGGCGAAACAAACAAACTGGTCGATGTCTTCCAGGAAGCCGAAATGCTGGCTGGCTCTTCAACCATGCTGCATCTGGAAATCGGCTACGCGCTCTGTTACATGGGTTATTATTTGCGGGGCAAAAATCGGCTGGAACAAGCCTATAAGCGCAACCCGACCAACGAGATGTCGCGGGGCTTGTTTTATGCCTCGATGGGGTTGCTCTATTACCGCGATCTGGCACGCCCGGAAGAGATGTTTTCGCAACTGAATTATGCGATTGAGACGTTACAGGATCAGCAATTACATACACGCGCAGCGGTGTTGATCGGGCTGGCAGAAGTAACAACCCTGCGTGGGCAATTCGAGGCGGCACAGGACTGGCTGCAAAAAGCCGATGAACACATGAAGAAGTACAAGATTTTCTGGCATCGCCCATTTTACTATGCGGTGGCAGCACGCCTGGCACTTGCCAAAAAAGAGTTCAAAGACGTGATTAACCTTACGCGGAAAGGTTTGGGCGCTGTCGATGATCGCGGCGATCTGCGCCTGCTTCCGATTCTATATCGGACAATGGCTTCCGGGCTGGAGAACAACCCTGATCTGGTAGACGATGCCCGCGATGCCCGCCAGCGTTCTGTCGTTGCTGCGCGCGCGCGTGCCAGCCGGGTCGAACTGGCACATGCCCTGTATGAGCTTGGTCAACACTTCAAACTGAACTATCGGCGTACTACACAGCGCGCACGGGGCGCGGGCTATCTCTATGAAGCGGAGCAAATCTTCCGCGAGACGGGGACGCCGGTTCCCGGACAGGAACAATCGACGTAGGTCGTCTACACGCCAGATTGCCAATATTGATTGGAAATTTCTTGCCGCCTCAAGAGATTGTCTGAAAAGGATTGACCCCTATCCCCCTACCCTTTCCCCGCAAGCAAGGAAAGGGGGCAACGCACGACGGTTTGGAAGTCCTTCCTCGCCAGCGGGGAGGGATTTAGGGTGGGTCTACTGAGGTTCTCAGCCAGTCCATTAAGGTTGAGGCGGCAGTTCGTTAGTCGTTTTTCCCCACACCTGCACAGCAGGATCGCCTACACGCATTACGTAGCGGTACGCGCCCCAGTCCACCCACGAACAACCATAGCGCTGCAATCGCGCCTGTATTTCCCGGTTGCAACTATCAATCATCATCTCGACTTCGTGATTCAAATGGCGAAAACGCGCAGAGATTTTTTGGAGTTGCCCGAATACATCCAGTGGAATATTGAGCGTACTTTCACCGATATTCGCACCTGGAATATTCAGCGAATAGTGCAACGTGCGCTCAATCACGCGCCGGACGCCTTCCCTATCAAACACTGGTAGCACCTGCCGATATAAGTTTGGGTCGCTCTCCCACAAGGCATGGACACCATAGCCCAATCGTCGCAGTTTGGTATCAATCTGGAGGTCGTCTTCCCATACATCGGTGTCAACGATTTTTCGCAACGGTTCACACATTCCGAAGGGGATCATGCCCATTTTGCCCCAGAACCCCTGCACTTTGTCGAACCGGATTTTCCAGCGAAACAAACTATCGCGCCCAAACGCGATGTTGACCATATCGATCACATCTTCGGGAATATCCAGGCCATGTATAGCTGAATGCTGGTAATACGTATATGGACTGACAGCAGCAGACAAACCATGTTGTGGGTTGGTTTCGCTGAATCGAATCAGTTTGCTTAATAGTTCGCTGTTATATACAGCGTCGTGCGCTGGCATGACCAGCCAACCGAAACCATCCATTTTTACGGCAACATCCATCGCCGTGAGGATGCGACACCAGCGATCCGTCAGGTTATAGCGTCGCCATCGTTCTGGTGGGTCCCATTCCAGTTGAGTAGGCAGATCGCTTGAATCCGGTTGGATTATTGGATTGGAAATGGTGCTGTGAATTGGAAATTGATTCGCAAAGGGAGCAAGACAGGGTTGCAAACTGTCGAGCGTTTCCGGGCTGTTGGCGATGATGAGCAGCGCGTCGCGGCTATCAAGGGCGTTCAGGCGGCCATTCAGGGCATAATCAAAAACGGCACGGGCGCGGGGTTCTTCCGGGCGTGGCCTATACATAAATTCCGCAGCAAGCAGACGCGGCATTTATCCCCTGCGTACAAGGACATAGTAGGAGCCACGTTTTTCACCGAGGCGTTCAATCATCTCTCTGGTGACGAGATCGGCCAGGTCGCGGCGTAATGTCTCTGAATGCACATCGGGGCATAGTTCCTGATACTGCCGATTGGTGATGGTGTTATGGCGCAAGAGAAATTCCAGGGCTTGTTGCTGGCGGGGATTCAACCCGGTGTAATCGAATGCCGGGGCAGCATAATTTACAGACTCGCTGCTATACAGCCTGATACGGAAACCACCATCGGTTTCATCAAATTCGGGAGTTGGCAGACTATTTTCACGTGAAAGGGTGAGGATACGGTCTATTCCATAACCAAGACGTTCGATAAAGCCGAGATCAGCCAGCACCTGCACAATAATCGAATTGCGCGAAAAACGCTCATCTACCAGATTGGAGAGTGTCACCGGGCCGGGAAGCCTGCCGGGGCTGGTCACTTCCAGCCGATCCCCGAACAGGTATAGCCGGATGCCATCCCCCTGAATACTATAATCCCGGTGGGCGACGGCGTTCACCAGTGCTTCGCGGGCAGATTCGAGCGGGAGTTCATAGCGCTCCTGTCGTTCCATCGATCCGGTAAGCTGCACATCCTTACGCAGATGATCGATCAGGAAAGTTTCGGCGCGTCGAATTTGCTCCGGCAATGCTCCTGTGATTTCTATTCGGGTGAACACATCGCCCATTTCACGCCCGGCAAACCGCACCGCTGTGATGAACGCACCACGTATAAATCGTACCGGGTCACGCCCGAAGAGCAGCATCCCCGCCTGTGTTGGTTTGTATTTGCCTTCCAATTCGCGTAGACAGCCGCGCCGGATCAGTAATTCGCGGGTATTGGATACCCTTAACCGTTCCGCATATTGTTCAACGGCATTCCAATCGAGATCGGATTCGTTTGCACCGTGAACGACCTCATCCTCAAAGGTCATTTCACCACGTTCGAGCATCAAGCGCCGCAGGCGTGCAGGCAATAGCGGCGTATTTCGTTCATTTTCGCGGATCAGATAGCGACCTTCCACCGAATAAACGTGAGGAAGGCCGGGCGGGATCGTCACATTTATGACTGCTCTCCCCCGTTCGCGCCGAATATTCGGGATCGGGATGACAAGTGGAGGAGAGGAACGCAACGCGCCCTGCAAGATTTGTTCCAGCACCTGTTCCGGTTGTGTCGCAGAGACGGTAAATGAGCCGCCGCGTCCGTTAGCGAACGCGGTCAACGTCTCTGCAAACTCCAGAACGGGATCGGCAGGCATCGTATCAGTTCACCGGCGGGATCGTTACGGCAGGTGTTTTAACTGTTTTGACGGTAGTCTTGCGCGCTTTTGGTGCTGCCTTTGGCTTGTCTGTGTTGCTCTTCGCAGCGCGTGGTTTGCGCGTCGTCCTGGTAACTGCGGGAGCAGGCTCAATCGCATGTTGCAAAACTTCTTCCATCGTTGTGACCGGGATCATTTTCAATTCTGCCAAGGCTTCTTTCGGAATTTCGATCAAATCCTTGTCGTTGCGCTTCGGATAGATGATCGTCTTCAACCCGGCACGATGCGCCGCCAGCACTTTTTCCTTGATTCCACCGATAGGCAAGACACGCCCGCGCAAGGTCAACTCGCCCGTCATGGCGACATGGCGATAGATTTTGCGTCCGGTGAATGCCGAAATCAACGCTGTTGCCAATGTGATGCCCGCCGACGGGCCATCCTTCGGGACTGCGCCTTCCGGCAGATGGATATGAATATCCGTCTTATCGAAAACCGCATCCTTGATGCCATAGGCTTTGGCAACGCTGCGGGTATAGCTCATGGCAGCTTCGGCAGATTCCTTCATCACATCACCGAGCGATCCGGTGAGTGTCATGCCACCTTTGCCCTGCAACAGGCTGACTTCAATCGCCATGATATCGCCGCCGCCTTCGCTCCACGCCAACCCGGTAGCAACGCCAACCTGATCGGTTTCTTCGGCCTTGCTTTGCAGGAACTGTGGCGGGCCAAGAAATTCGTAGACCAGTTCAGGCGTGATCTTTTTGGCATATTTCTGTTTGCTGGCGACCTTGCGCGCGATCTTGCGGCAAACGTTGGCGATCTCGCGTTCGAGATTGCGCACGCCCGCCTCATAGGTATATTCGCGGATCAGCGTACTCAGGGCGGCATCCTCGAACCTGATACCAGCGTCCATCAATCCGTGTTGTTTAAGTTGGCGCGGAATCAGGAACTGCTTTGCAATCGACGCCTTTTCCTCTTCAACATAGCCAGAAAACTCAATCACTTCCAGACGGTCAACCAGTGCAGGCGGGAGCGTATCCAGCGTGTTTGCAGTGGTAACGAATAGCACCTTCGAGAGATCGTAAGGCACGTCCAGATAGTGATCGGAGAAGTCCTTGTTCTGTTCCGGGTCAAGCACTTCGAGCAGCGCCGCCGAGGGATCACCCCGGAAATCCTGTCCCAGTTTGTCGATTTCATCCAGCATGAAGACCGGATTCACCGTTCCGGCACGACGCATCGTTTGCAGGATACGCCCCGGCATTGCGCCGATATAGGTGCGACGATGCCCACGAATTTCGGCTTCATCACGCACACCACCGAGGCTCACACGGACAAATTCACGTCCGAGCGCGGCGGCGATACTACGGCCAAGTGACGTTTTGCCCGTTCCAGGCGGGCCGACAAAGCATAGAATCGGGCTACGCATTTCATTTGCGGCGAGTTTGCGTACCGCAATGTGTTCGATAATGCGGTCTTTGGCCTTTGGTAATCCGAAGTGTTCCGCGCTCAGGACTTCTGCCGCATGTTCAATATCCAGATTATCTGGCGATTCCTTCTTCCAGGGCAGTTCTACCAGCCAATCCAGATAGGTACGAATGATGGCGACTTCGGGAGCCATTGGCGGCATGGTGTTCAGGCGTGCCAGTTCTTTCGAGGCTTTGGCGTAGACCTCTTCCGGCATCCCGACTTCATCCATTTTTTCGCGGAGTTCGATCAACTCCTGTGCGAAAACATCCCCTTCACCGAGTTCACCCTGAATGACGCGGAGTTGTTCGCGCAGGAACATTTCGCGCTGCATCCGGTCTACTTCGCCCTGCACCTGATTCTGGATTTGATCCTCAAGTTCGAGAACATCCAGTTTGTGACCCAGAATCACACTAATCTTTTGCAGACGATCTACCGCATTCGTGTTTTCCAGCAATGCCTGACGCTCTTCCATCGTCAGTTCCAGCGAGAAGGCAATCAG
>CAYSOC010000155.1:4378-16323 GCA_964432445.1 uncultured Anaerolineaceae bacterium | reverse complement strand
GAAACGCCCATTTTCTGGAGCGTATCCCCGACCATCCAGCGATTGGCCTGATGCAGCACCAGAAAATCCAAATCCTGAATATGGAGATGTGCGTTGGCAGCCGCACGCCCCAGCGTCTGGGGCAGGGTTTCCTGCACAAACTCGTAAACCGCATGTCCGTTCATGGTGAAATGTTGCGGGCTGCGCACCATACCGGGCTTCACCTGTACACTGGCTGAAGTTTCCGGCGTTGCGGGCAACCGACTCCCGCCGCCGGGTACTTTGATGGCATCTGCGCCGCTGCCATCTGCACCCAGATCAAACGAGAGGAAGCCATAGCCTTCCGGTACAGGCTGAATTACTGCCGCCGCTGCACCATCTCCAAAATAGACGCATGTGGTTCGATCCTGCCAGCTTACCAGCGATGAATTATGCTCCGAGGAAACTACCAGAACGGTGGTCATCATCCCGTCCTGTACGAATTTGCTGGCAACGGCACAGGCATAGACGAACCCGCTGCACGCTGATCCGAGGTCGAACGCGCCACAGCGCGCACCGATTGCATTCTGGACAATCGCAGCGGTAGCCGGGGTTTTGTAATCAAAATTCATGCTGGTGACGATGATCAGGTCAACATCATCGGCGGTGATCCCGGCGTCTGCCAGTGCGCGCCGTGCGGCATGAATCGCCATATCAGAGGTAGCTTCTCCGGGGGCGGCAATCCGGCGCTCCCGAATCCCGATTTTCTGATATATCCAGTCCGTTGTTGTTTCCAGACCGGAAGCAACGAGTTCTTCATTTGTCAAAATGCGTTGCGGAAGATATGTGCCGAGTCCGGTGATACCCGTTGCGAGAAGCGCCATGAAACCCCTGTCCCTTTCTAAAAGATTGCTAGTATTGTCGCAAGACTTGCCTCTCAGGGGTTATCAAAGTCATCTCCTGAGAGGCTATCAATAGCATTTGAGAGGGTTTGACAGGCCTGGAGAGGGTTAGAGTTTTGCTCCAACGAAGGCGGGATAGCCGCGCACGAACGCATCCACTTCGGTGGCGGTTTTGCCCGCGACCTGGACGCGCGCCAGTTTGAAGATTCCTTCGCCTGTGCCGACGCCGATACCATCACGGAGGCGCACGACTTCGCCTGGCGTGGCTGATCCATCGACAGCATCGCCGCCGATGACCTTTAGCGTTTGGTTATCCCATGCTGTATACGTTCCCGGCCAGGGATCGAAGGCGCGCACCTGTCGTTCTATGGCGTAGGCAGTATCGTTCCAGTTGATCGCGCCATCTTCCTTCTTGAGCATCGGCGCGTAGGTTTGCAGCGATTCATCCTGTTTGATCGGTTTGATTTCGCCGCGCAGGGCGCGATCCAGTGTTTCGATCAGGTGCGCGCCGCCGATTGCCGCCATTTTGTCGTGCAGCGTCCCGCCCGTGTCCTCGCGCGTGATCGGCACAGCGAACGATGCCAGCATATCGCCGGTATCCAGCCCTACATCCATATTCATGTAGGTGATGCCGGATTGTGCATCACCTGCGCGTATCGCTGCCTGTATCGGCGCAGCGCCCCGCCAGCGCGGAAGCAACGAAGCATGAACATTGATGCAGCCATACTTCGGCAGTTCGAGTACATTTTTGCGCAGAATTTGCCCGAACGCGGCAACAACGATCAAATCCGGTTGCCATGCCTGCAACTGCTCAAAGACGCCGGGTTCGCGCAGTTTTTCCGGTTGAATCAATGGCACATTCGCGGCTAGTGCAGTTTGCTTGACGGGCGAGGCTTGTAGTTTATTGCCACGTCCGGCGGGGCGATCCGGTTGTGTGACGACGCCAACCACCTGATAGTTCGGCGCATCGATCAACGCCTGCAACGGCGGAACGGCGAAGTCGGGTGTTCCCATGAAGATTACGCGAGTCATCTATTTAAAATATCCTCACGAGAAATCGTAGTTAAAGCGCCATGTTTTGTTGTCCATCGAAACGTCCTGCAAGCGATTCTGGCGCAATGTTGCAAAACGCGGGCGCATTTCTTCGATAGAATCACCGCCGATTTTTTCGATCAACGCATCAGCGAGGATAACCGCAACCATCGCTTCGATGATCGGGACGCCGCGCGGCACAGGGCAAAAATCGCTGCGTTCATACTTGATCGGTTCGTTTTCGCCTGTAGCGAGATTGACCGATCCCAACGGGTTGAGCGTCGTTGCAATGGGTTTCATCGCAGCGCGCACAATAATCGGTTCGCCTGTGGTGATGCCGCCCTCGATTCCACCTGCGCGGTTGCTGGCGCGAATCAGATCGCCGTTTTCTACCGAGATCGCATCGTGGACTTTTGTTCCGGGCATCCCGGCCTGATCGAATGCGCGTCCAACTTCCACGCCCTTGATTGCGTGGACGCCGCCAACCGCGCCCATCAACCGCCCATCGAGCCGCCGATCCCACTGTACATGCGATCCCAACCCTGGCGGGATGCCAAGCGCAACCACTTCGATGATCCCGCCAAGCGTATCTTTGGCCTGCATACAATCATAGATGGCTTGCTTCATGGCGGCGCTGGCTTGCTCATCGGGGCAGCGTACCTCGCTGGATTCGGCGGCATCAAAGCGGGTGAGGTAGTCATTTGTTTCGGGGAGATCGGCGCAGACATCCCCGATTTGGGTGACGTAGCCCTGTACCGTGATTCCGAACTCTGCCATGAATTTCTTGCAGATTGCGCCGACGGCAACCCGCATCGTCGTTTCACGGGCGCTTGCACGTTCCAGCGCAAGGCGTAAATCGTGATAACCGTACTTGAGCGCACCTGTCAGGTCGGCATGTCCGGGGCGGGGCGTCACCATCGGAGCGATGTCTTTTTCTGCCCAGTTTTTATAATCCCGATTTTCGACATGCAACGCGATGGGTGCGCCTGTGGTTTGCCCGGCTATGACGCCCGCCGAAATCCGCACATGGTCTTTTTCGATCCCCATGCGCCCACCCTTCCCATAACCTTCCTGTCGGCGGGTCAGGTCGAGATCAATATCAGCGCTGGAAACAGGCAACCCGGCGGGCATCCCTTCCAGAATGGCGGTGAGCGTCGGGCCGTGCGATTCGCCAGCCGTGAAAAAACGTATCATGAAAACTCCTGCTTATTCGTCCAAAATGAATCGCACCGCCTTCGCCAGCGATTCGGTGAAATTATCCGGGAAGGCGTGCGAATGTTCGCGCACCACAATCAACTGATGGCTGACCCCGGCGGCGGAAAGCAACTGCGCAAACTTGAGCGACCCCTTATAGGAACTCAAATCCTGATCCCCGATGATGATCACGCCACGCACTTTTTTAGCGCGGCTGGTTTGCAGCAATTCCTGAATATATTTTAGATCAGGGTCATGCCCCAGCCAACCGCTGACGCTGATGAATCCCTTCGCATTGAGCGAACCTTCAAGCGCCATGCGTATCGCAACCTGTGCGCCAACCGAGAAACCGCCAAAAATCACCTGATTCCTGTCGATTGCCTCTGGATGCGATAACTCCGTGAAGTAGCGGGTCAGTTTCTCGAAATACTGTTCAACATCGCGCTTTGAGAGCGGATAGTCATCCCACACGAAGGAGTTATCGCGGTTGCCCGGCTGGGTAGATTGCAGCATCGAAAGGGCATAGCCCTGATCCACCAAGGGTCGCCAGAATGCCTCGCCGCTGTTGGCTTTGCCGTTGTTGCCGTGCAGCGTCATGATCAGCGGCGCACAGAGTGTCGCTTCCGGCAAATGGACGATCTGGCGGGGCTCTACTGCCTTTACTGCTTCGGCATATAGCGCTGCATTTTGCGCTATCAGTTCCTCGAAAACCGGGTTGCCCTGCAAGCTATACATCTCGTCGCCACGCAACGAATTTTCCGTATACCACCAGCCACGATTCAGCGACTCGCGGAACAGGTACAATACATCGCTGGTGTGTCCGAGACGCCCATGAATACTCAACAGCCAGTGACTTGTGATTCGACCCTGTTCCGGGAAATTCTTCGCTTCGCGCTCCAGCAATGAAATGATTTCCGGGAATTGCCCTCGGTCAAACAGGCCGAATACTTGTCCTTGCAGTTCGGAGAATTCCATGTTCCATAGCCCTATTGTTGAATAGGTATATTTTAGCACATTTGGTCTATAGAACACAGGTGCGAACATGCTTTCAGGACAGGATAAATTCCGCCGCACGCGCGAGGATTTCGCCGTAATTTTCCGGGTAGGTATGTCCCCAATCACGCAGTACCGTCAACTGATGGCTGATTCCTGCGCCGGAAAGCAATTCCGCCAGTTTGAGCGCTCCCTTATACGAACCGCCATCCTTATCCCCGATGATGATCACGCCGCGTATCTTTTTAGCAATTTCCGATTGCAGCAACTCCTGTATATATTTCAACTCCGGGTCGTTGCCCATCCAGCCAGCGACGCTGATAAATCCCTTCGCGCCGAATTTGCCTTCCAGCGCCAACCGTACCGCCGTTTGACCGCCCATCGAGAAGCCGCCGAAGATAAGCCGATCTTTATTTATAGCGGGTAGCTCATCGTAGTAGTGTTCAATATCCTGTTTGGCGATTGCGTAATCATCCCAGACGTAGGCGTTATCGCGGTTTCCCGGCAAGGTCGATTGTGGCAGAGATAGGCCATAGCCTTTTTCGAGCAGCGGACTCCAGAACGCTTCGCCGCTTTGTGCGTTGGCATTGTTGCCGTGCAGCGCCATCACCAAAGGCGGCGCATCCTTTTCATTTGGCAGACTGATAATCTGGTACGGTTTGATCCCTTTTTTCGCTTCCTCATAGAGCGCCGCGCTTTGCTTCACCAACTCTTCAAATACTGGTAATCCTTGCAGGCTTTTCAGGTCGTCATCGGTGCGCAGGGCGCTTTCGGTATACCACCAGCCACGACTGAGCGCATCATGCAATGTCTGGATAGCGTCGTCGGTGCGCCCGGACAAGGCATAGACGCATAGCCACCAATAGCTCATTCCTCTGGCCTGATCGGGAAAATTTCCGCCTTCACGTTCCAATACGTTGATAATTTCCGAATACTGCCCTTTTTCATACAGGTCAAACACCTGCGTTTGCAGTTCCCTGAATTCCATACCTTTAATATTCCTCGGATTTGGCAATTGCTGTTAACAGTGTTTCGCAGGCCAAACGCATGACATCAATGGGCGCTTTGCGGCCTGTCCATGCCTCGAACGCTGTCGCCCCCTGATAGACGAGCATCCCCAGGCCGCCCAAAACGCGCGCCCCTGCGGATTCGGCTTCCTGCATCAGGCGGGTTTGCATCGGGCGATAGATGGTGTCATATAAAACAGCGTCGCGTGGAAAGGGCAACCCCCTCGGCCAGGGTGTATCGTTGACGTTCGGCCACATTCCCGACGGTGTGCAGTTAACAATCAGGGATGCGGCCTCCGATAATTTCGGAAGGGCATCATAGCTATGGGCAACGATACGCGCCTCTGACCAGCCGATCCTGAGAAAATCGATCAGTTGCTGCGCCCGATCCCGCGTCCGGTTAACGATGCTGACGCGCGCCCCGGAACGCATCAACCCGGCGGCACAGGCACGCGCTGCACCACCCGCGCCGAGAATGACCACATTGCTGCCAGAATCGATCTGAATATCATTCACTGCCAGATCGGTCAGGAAGCCGGTCATATCGGTATTCAAGCCTTCGAGTTTGCCCGTATCCCGATCCACCCGAACGGTATTCACCGCACCCACGATCTGCACCGCATCGGTGACGCTATCCATCTGCGAGATGGCGCTGACCTTGTGTGGCACGGTGATATTCACACCGCGAAAGCCAAGCGCCGCCAATCCGCGCAGTGCGGGACGAATATCATCCTCATGGACAGGCATCGGCACATAACGCCAGTTCATTCCGAGGTGATCAAATGCGGCATTGTGCATTACAGGGGAGAGCGAATGTGCCACCGGCCATCCGATTACCCCAACCAGTTGTGTCTGTCCGTCGATGAATTTCATTTGCTGTACAGCGTTTCAAAGCGCGTAAAATAATCGGGAAATGTCTTTTGTGTGCAAGCTGGATCGTTGATCCGCACACCAGCGGTGCGTAACCCGGTTACGGCAAAAGCCATCGCCATCCGGTGATCCTGATAGGTATCAACGGCAGTGGGCGTGACCGTGCCGGGGGTGATCTTCAACCCATCCGGGTATTCTTCGACCTGTACGCCGAGTTTGCGGAGTTCCGTCACAACGGCTTGTATCCGATCCGTTTCCTTGTGCCGGATATGCTGCACGTCGCGCACGATGACCGGGCTATTGGCATAGGGCGCAATCGCAGCGAGTGTTTGCACAGTATCGGATATCGCGTTCATATTCACATCCACGCCCTGCAACGACTTCGGCCCATAGACCGTCACAGCGTCCGGCTTGTATTCGACCTTGCAGCCCATTTTCTCCAACACGTCGAGGAAATGAATATCCCCCTGCAACGATTCCTTGTTGAGGTAGGGGACTGTTACCACGCCGCCAGTCACTGCCGCCGCTGCGAAGAAGTAACTGGCGTTGCTGGCATCTGGTTCGATGGCATAATTGCGCGGTTGATAGCGCTGTCCGGCACGGATAATGAATTTCTGATAGTTTTGATTGTCCACCTGTACGCCAAACTGTGCCATCATTTGTAACGTCGTGTCGATGTATGGCTGGCTGACCAGCGTCCCTTCCAACTGGATCGTTACGTCCGAATCAGCATAAGGCGCAATCATCAACAGCGCAGACAGATATTGGCTGGATTCGCTGGCGTCCAGCGAGGTCACGCCGCCGCGTAATCCTTTCGCGTGAACCGTCAGCGGGAAATGCCCATCGACAGAAGTCACCTCGACGCCAAGCAGCCGAAGCGCACTCAACAGCGGCGCAATCGGACGCTCCCGCATACGCGGTACGCCATCAAAATGATAGTTCCCCTGTCCAATGGCAACAGCAGCGGTTAGAAAGCGCGCAGTCGTACCAGAATTACCGAGAAATAAATCGGCTTCTGTCACGGAGATTTTGCCGCCCTGCCCGTGTACGGTGATGCGCGCGGCATCGGGATCAGCATCAACGGCGATCCCCAGGCGGCGCAGACATTCCATGAAACACAGGCTGTCTTCGCTGAACAGCGCATTCTCGAATGTCGAGACGCCATCGGCAAGCGCCGCCAGCAACAACGCCCGGTTGGTGATACTTTTTGAGCCGGGGATGCGTACCGTCACCTGCGGCGGCGCATTGAGCGGCTTGATTTCTATGGATTCGATCACGTTCTTCTTTTCGATCCTCTTCTGAAATGCGACGCCCCACTCGCGGCGACGTTCGCGTATCTGTTCCAGCCAGCCGCGATCCTCGTTGTGTTCGTTGCTGAAGGCTGCCAGAAGCGCGGTCAATTGCGATTGCAGGCCGGAAAGCGCCCGCCAGATCGCGTCGGTATTCGTCGCCAGCACATCGCCCATCATATTGAGGTCGCTCCCGGCGAGGCGCGACGTATCCTTGAAGCCCGTCGAGGCGAGGTTGAACAGTGCATCCCGCGATGGGTGCGATTCCACCTGCGCAACCAGTCCCATACTCAGCAGATAGGGCAAGTGCGAAATAATCGCCACATAACGATCATGATCCACCGCGCCGATCCAATAGGGGTTGCCGCCAATAGCGCGCACCATCGACTCGATTAACTCGCAATGTTCCGGCTGGGCGTGATTCGGGACTTCGCACAGCGCGAACGTGCATCCATTGTACATTGTCGGGTCGGCGGCAGCATATCCGCTGGATTCCTTGCCACACATCGGATGCCCGCCGATGGTAAATACATTCGTTGGGATGCGCGCAAGTTCGGCGCAGATGTGTGTTTTGGTGCTGCCGAGATCGGTGAGCAAAGCGCCGGGTTTGAGCAACCCGCCAATTTCCGGGATCAGGCGCAGGATGGTACGCGCTGGCGTCGCCAGAATAACCACATCGGCCTTGCTGACGGCGCTGGCAAGATCGTCATAGACTTGATCCATAAATGTCTCGACGGCTTGTCGCGTCGTTGGATCAGTGTCATAACCAACCAGTCGCCTGACCTTGCCACGCAACGCCAGCGCCAGCGATGCCCCCATCAGGCCGAGGCCGATGATCGAAAATTCACATTCCGAAAGCTGCATCGTCATCGCTATCTGCTGTACAGGGCAAACACGATTCCAAAGATGATGCCGAGGAGAAAAACGATCAATTCAAGTAACGCACTTTGTGGATCAACTGGCATTTTCAAGACCTCTTGTTAATTTTGACTTTTCTTCCACGATTCATAGACGCCACGCATCTGGTCGATATGACCGGGGATATGCGCCGCATAGGTATCCAGCACATCATCCAGCGTCATCGTGCCGTTCTGAGAGTGCTGCACTGTGTTGGTAAAGATAGATTCCGGCAATGTTTTCAAAATATCATAAGTGGATTGGCGCACCCACCGGGTGACGTTCAGTGCGGTGTCGATGCTCCGATTGTGATAATCAAAAACGTTTGCCCACTGATCCTGATCATACCCATAAACGCCACTGCCGGGTTCGGCTACCGCGCGACGAAACCGAATAAAAGCATTGGTTTCGCTATCTGCGATGTGGATGATTTGTTCGTGGATGCTCCAATCAGTCGGAGACGGTTTATACTGCCACATTTCGCGGGGGAATTCCTTCAAGGCATTTTCAAGATCGACAATACCCCGCCCATAGATTTCGATTTTTTCCAGACGTTCCGCTTGATTCATTCTATTTTTCTCTATATGCTGGATGAAATGTTGGTTATTGTACTCCTGCGGCTGGACAAGCGAACTTGTTCAATTGCTCAATCTTTTGATGTAAACAGGGTTTGGGATTCTGGATTTTTCGGATCAGGCCAGCCACAATCCTTGATCAACGTGTGCAGCAGAAACGACTGGCTGCGGCGCGTTCCGATCATCAATTCCTGCAAAACAATATCGGTCACGAGCAAAACGCGCGCGAATGGCGCATACTGGCTGGGCAGCGCGGTAAACAACACGGCAAATACTCGTTCGCGGAGTTCTTCATTTTCGATGCCGCTTCCCGGCCACGCCGAACGCCAGACTTCCGGGTAGCTCCCCATTGTCAGCACGTCGGCACGAAGTTTCCAGAGTTGAGCGATGGCGGCTTTGCGATCCTGTGCATCGACGCGGCGCTCTCCGTTGCGATAGGGCAGATTTGGGAGTTCTTCGCTTAATTTCGTTGGGGCTGTAAGTTTGACCAGCTTTCCGATTTCAGCGTCGGTGAGCGTGAGCGCCATTGCCAGCGCCCGTTCGCAACGGCGATAGTAGCTGACGCCGATGCCTCGTTGTCCGGCGCGTTCCAATCGCCATAGCAACGAAAGATAATCTCCGAAGTCAAGCGGAAGGGACGGTGGTAAAGTGGGGCTGTAAGGAGAGATGAGTTGATCGATGCGAAGATGGTCGAATGTTTCCATGATGTACCGCTACCTTGCAGGATAGTGTACCATGAAAAACCTCGTGGTTAGGAACGACAAACTAATACCAGATTTGAGCGACGGAGCATATAGCTTATAATGAACTGATTGAAACTTTTCATCAGGGATATTTCGCACGCCAATGAGGGCAGGCTCAGGAATGGCTACATATGAAGTCGATTTTCTTGATTATGAGCTTTGTGCGTGACTAGGGCGCTAGAATATGAATCCGCAGCTTAACTCATTAATTGCGGTTGTGTTCGTCGCCACCTATCTTCCCGGAATGATTATCTGGATATATTTTCTTTCCCGGCAAGATATTCGGCTGCGTAAGTGGCTCGGAAAACGCTACGGTGTCACTATTAATCTTTCTGGTCGGGGTATGTGGACGGTCCGAGAGGCGAACCAAGGAATGAAAGGTTGCCTCATCGAAATGCTGCAAATCTGCTTTTGGATACCTGCGATTTTCATTCCTTTCACGCTGTGCACTGGAGGGGTATTTCTCCTATTTTCTGTCATCCAAAAATGAGATGGCTACATCTCGGCTATCCTAGAGTTAACAACGATCAGCGAACACCCCACAATATCACATCACTCGCTCCACTTCCGCCATGTCCAGTTGCGATATATTTCCCATCCAAGCTGAAAGCCAAATCCCTGATCCCACCAGTTTCTGCGACATGCAATTTCCTACCTGTTGCCACGTCCCACAAAACCAGGGAGCGCCAAATAGAACCTGATGCTAGAAGTTTCCCATCTGGACTAAAAGCAATTGGACCAATAGATGGTAAATCATGGGCATCTAATAGGGCGATTTCCCGATTGTTCTTTATATCCCATAGCCGAATCTGTGCGGGTATCGAGGCAGTTCCAAATGCTAGAATTGAACCATCGGGGCTAAAGGCAAAACGCCCAGAAACATAAAAGGGAAGTTCACGCAGCTTACTTGCTAGCATCTCCAGAATATGAATTTTATCGTTCGCGGCAAATACAAATAGTTTTCCATCAGGGCTGAATTGGGCATAATCTACTCGACCAACGCGGTTCACTTCCCAATGTTCCAATTTCTGCCCTGTAGTAATGCCCCAAATGTCCATACTGCCGTCGTAAGTTAGGGTAATGATTCGTTTTCCATCAGGGTGAAATGAAATATGGGTAACAAAGCTGTATGAAATTGGAATTTTTCTAATGGGTTTGGGAGGATTTTGGCGCAAAGCTGATTTAACGTCCCATACTTGAATAGAGTTGTTTTCAATGTCATTTGCCGCCACAAGAAATTTCCCGTCTGGGCTGAATTGAGCATTGGTTGAATCAAGACCTTGTGTTTCAAAAGGCAGTAAAGTTATCTTTGCCCATGTTTGGGTATCCCATAGAAAAATACCTGTTCCATCTTCCACAGCCGCTAACATTTGGTTGTCGGGACTGAATGCCACACCTGTCACCCAGTATGAGGTGGGTAGGACGCCTAACGCTGTCAAGCGATGGGCATTTTGAGCAGTAATAGGTTGCGCGTTGGTGAGTGGTGGAATTGTACTTGTCGGAGTATCTATTGGTAGTAAAGCATGTGTAGAAGGAATATTGATACTAAAACTAATCACGCAAATGATAAATGTAATAGCCAGTATCAACGCTGACTGTTGGAAATGTCTATTCAATTTTCCTCCTGAAATCTATTTCGTGAAGCCGACAATCATTAGCGGAAGGTTTGTCAGACCGTTGTACGTTTGATTTCCGACGATCATCTGTGTCGAACGGCCACCATCCAGATTGAGCGCCATATCAATATCCAGCCCGGAAGCTGATACCAGCCAGCTAGCCATTTCTTGCAGTGTGCAACCGCCCACAGGCGTAATGATGAAAAGGATGCGCCCAAATCTGTCGTTGGCGACGACAGTTCGGCGTGCTGGCTTCTGATCATAATCGTTTGCAATAGGTGCGGCCTGACCACGCGCGGCGAGGATCGGGAAGCCCTGTACTGCCTGCTCAAGCACCTCGTTATTATACGGTTCGAGCCAGAGCGAACGCACGCGCGGCACGCCATTCAGCACCTGAAACAGGCCACTATCGGAACGGTTGACAAACCCGCCATAGCTGCGGCTGTTGCTGCTGACCAAGCCAATCACTTTATTATCTGTGCCAAAATAATTGCCGTTTACGAGCAAGAATGAACTTGGCAGGGCCGCACGCCATTCAGTCAGTGTATGCACTTGCCCCGGCGTGTAATAAACCGCAAAACTCATTCGGTTGGGGTCGATCCGAAGCGCCACAACGTTGATCGCACCAGAAGCCACTGTATTCATGGAAAGCGAACGCTGTTCTACCCCGGTGGCGAGTTGCGTCCAGCCCGCGCTGGATGGCGGCGAGGTTGGTATGCCGGGGCGGGGCGTATTCGTAGGCACGCTCGGCGTGAATATCGGCACATTCGTCTGTCCGGGGTTGACTGCTCCTGCCCAGGTTGGGAACGGCGTCCCGGCGACTACGGTTGGTGCATTGGAGCGAAAAAACGGGACAGCCTGACACCCGC
>CAYSOC010000155.1:0-4368 GCA_964432445.1 uncultured Anaerolineaceae bacterium | reverse complement strand
AAGCAGCACCGCGCGAGACAGCGCCGCCTTCCTGCCCGTTGAATTTACAAGCTCAGGGATTGGCATCTTCTACACCGCGCAGGTGTTCGATCATGTTGTGACGATGCAGCCGCCAGCTTTCCCGTCCTTCATGAGCGATATATTGAAAGTGCGTGATCCCCGTGTTATACGTCCAGACTTCGCAACGCCGCCAGGGTGACACACCAAAAATATAGTCGAACATGGCATCCATCACGCCGCCATGTGCCACTGCGATCACCTTCTGCTCCCGATGCTTTTCCAGGCATTCCTCAACAAAGGAGGCGACACGGATACGGAAGTGCATCGCGCTTTCGGCGGTTCCGTCGCGGCTGACGCTGGCGAATGGGCGCTCGGTAGGCCAGAATGCCGCCCAATCGGTTTGGGGCAACGATTGCCCCTCCGGGTACGGCGAATGATCGATCCGGTTGTTGCCGATCTCGCGCAGGCGGTGATCGAAAATGGCTTCTACGCCATATTTGGCGGCTAGTGGCGCAACCGTCCCACGTGGACGTTTCATCGTGCTGCAATAAATAACGTCCACTTCCGGCATATAGGAAGGCAGCCACGCCGCCAGCGCCGCCGCCTGACGTTCGCCCAGCGGGGTTAGCGGGGCATCACTGTCTTTTCCGTCCCAATCCGGCAAATTGACATAACTTTGACCGTGACGAATAACGATAAGGTGCATTGTCACTCCGGCAGCAAACCCGCTGCGCGCGCTTTGTTCAGGATGATTTCGGCTGCACGCACCATCGGCATATCGATCATTTTGCCATCCAGTTCAAAGACACCTGTGCCGTCGTCCTGTCTGGCCTGATTCGCTTCGAGTACGCGCGTTGCATAGTGTATCGCGTCGGGCGCTGGATTGAAAGCCGCCTCAATCGGCTTGATCTGCTTCGGGTGAATCGCAAATTTCCCGGTATAGCCGAGCGTTGCCGCGAACCGGCTATCGGCATTCAGACCGTCTTCATCCTGCAAATTGACATAGGGCGTATCAATCGCTTGCAAGCCAAACACTGCCGTATGTGCCACCACTGCCGAACGCGCATACAGCACTTCCAGCCCGCCAACGGTACGAATCGCGCCGATGCTGCTGCTATAGTCCTCCGCACCGAACGCCAGCGCATCGAGGCGCTCGCTGGCGTTCACAATCTCGCGCAAATTGAACAGCCCAAGCGCCGATTCAATAATGCCAATCAAGCGAATAGAGCCGTCATCCCAGCCGTTCACCGTCTCCAAAGCGCCAATAAACTGATCAACGGATTGCAGATGCGAGGCGGATTCCAGCTTTGGCAGAACGATTCCATCGGGGCGCGCGGGCAAGATGGCTGAGAGATCATCCGAGATGAACGCCCCGGCAGGATTCACTCGCACCAGGCGTTCGGTCTTGCCGAAATCAACGCTGCGCAGTGCTTCGGCGGTGACGCTGCGTGCCATTGCCTTGCGACTGAGCGCCACCCCATCTTCCAAATCCATGATGACGCTATCGACGCCGGATGCTGCCCCTTTTTGAATCTTTTTCAGATCATCACCGGGCATGAACAATAAAGCGCGTCGCAGGCGGGTCATGATTGCGGTCTCTTCAAAAAGAGGACGCTGCGTTCCAGTTCCACGACGGTTTCGCCGCGTTGATTGCGCCCGGTTTGCTTCAGGCGCACAATGCCCCGATCCGGGTTGGATTTGCTCTCGCGCATTTCCAGCACTTCCGTCTCCACGTAGACTGTATCCCCATGAAAGACGGGTTTGGGGTGCGCCACTTTTTCATAACCGAGATTGGCGATGATTGTGCCATCGGTAAGTTCGGAGACGCTCAGGCCAACCACCAGCCCCATCGTGAAAATGCCGTTCACGATGCGCTGTCCAAACTGCGTCTTGCTGGCAAAATCCTCGTTGATGTGCAGCGGTTGCGTGTTCATGGTGAGCGTGCTGAACAATACATTGTCCATCTCGGTGATGGTGCGCCCGATGCTGTGGCGAATCTGCATCCCGACGCTCAGTTCATCAAAATATTTTCCGGGCATAAATCAATTTTCCATTCAGGATGATAAAACAGCGCGAAGGCGGCCTTCGAGTTCACTCAGCATGATCGCGGTTGCGCCCCACACCATCTTACCGTTTAATTCGTAATAGGGGACAGTCATCTCCATGCCGCTGCGGAGCTTCCATTGCCCCGACTTCTTGCGGGTGTGATCCAGCAGATCATCCAGCGGCACTTCAAGAATCCCTGCGACTTCGCGTGGGTCG
Source organism: uncultured Anaerolineaceae bacterium (assembly GCA_964432445.1). Taxonomy (GTDB): domain Bacteria; phylum Chloroflexota; class Anaerolineae; order Aggregatilineales; family UBA2796; genus JBBRMW01. The sequence goes on along the minus strand of CAYSOC010000155.1, from coordinate 2,106 downwards.
GGATTCCAGAGCGGATGATCGGGCAGCGTTCCAATAACCGGGTGAATCTCAAAATCGCTCGGCGGAACATAAATCGGAGTGAGCAGGCCGAGGATTTGCATCGGATCGCAGACCCCGAACTCTTCGCAGGTTTCACGGATGGCGGTCTGTTCCCATGTTTCACCCTCTTCGCGTTTGCCACCGGGCAAGCTGATTTGTCCGCTGTGCGCGCCATCGTACTCATTGCGCTGCATCAGCGGGAAATACAATGTACCGTTACAGGGATAGAGTAGAATCAGTACCGCCGCCAGGCGTGGCGACCCGGCGCGACCTTCGCGGACAAGCGGGCGCGGTTGCGGAGCCATCGTGAGTTGGGCAGCAACAACATCAAAATCGGACAGTGCTAATGCTTTTTGCACCTGTTCAAGGGTGATCACGGATGGTTTCCTCAATTCATCTTATGATCAGACCCGGCGCTGAAGCACCGGGCTAAACTCAAAAAGGAGGCCAACGTCTGAGAAGAAATTTTTCCGGATTAACTGCGGGCAATACCCGCATATTCCCGATATGATCCTGCGTTTACAACTCTATCCTTGAGTTTAGCCCTCGGCTTTAGCCGGGGGTCGCTATGTTTTACCTGTCAGTTCACGCGCCCTTCGACCTTCGTCACGAAGCGCGAAGCATTCCCCGCCAGTTGATAGAACGTCACGTCATATTTGGAGACTTCGCCAGGGAGCAATTCCGGCTTTTGCACGAACGCACTTTCCGCACCGACGACGCGATTCTGCTCATCAAAGATCGTGACGGTAACGCGGATAAATTTGGCAGGTTGCTTCGTACTGTTCACAATATCGCCGCTGACTGTGAGGAAGCCCTGCGCGTTGTACAGCGCGTTTTCGTTACCCTTGATGAATCCTTCTTGCGGAATGTAGTTGCTCAGGTTGTACTCCGCGTTGCGTGCCGAGGCTTGCAATTCATAGCGTACCGTTTGCGAGGGTTTGCCATTCCGAAAACGCAGTGTGAACGGGGTACTGCCCCCTGCCGGGATAATATCGCCGGGGATTACGTCGGGCTGTTCCGCCAGAACGCGCCCCTGTGCATCATAGAGCAGCGCCGTTACGCGCACCGCTTCAATCGGGCTGGTGGCGGTATTGGTCAATTGTCCGTTGATGTTCCAGCCACCTGTTGCGTCCAGCCATTCGAGCAATCCATCAAAGGCAATCGAACCGGATGCGGTATCCACATTCGCAACCGGATTTTCCGCGACTGCACCTGTAGTTAAAATAGCGTTGGTGTCAACGCGATAGGTATTAATCACATTGCGCAATGCCGCCAGTCTATCCGGGACACTGTTGGTAACATCGGTTTCGATCACGCTCAGGAATGTTTTATCAGACTGAAAGAAGGCATTCAACTGGCGTTGACCAATCGGCGTATTGCGCACCCCGACTACGCGCCACGAACCATCGCCCTGCGCATTGCGCGCAATTTCGGTGTAGGTTGATTTGTTTCCGTTGAACGTCTTTTGATATTGGTCAATTAATCCGAGGAAGGTATTGGTATCCAGCACCGCCCCGGTGTTGATGATAAACACGGTCACGGGCAGGCCATCGTTTGCCGGGGGCGAAAACTCAACACGGAGCGTGCTGTCGCGGCTGACATCGCGCACCGACCAATCGGCAGGCAGCCGGATACTGAACACGCCCGACGGGTGACGGTAGGTGTGATAGCCTGCATCCGGGGCGGCGGGCGTCGCCACAACGATGATCGGCACGCTCTGGCACGCCGGAAGCAGCAAAATCAGCAGAAGGCTGAAAAACAGGGTGGTGCGGAAACGACTCAGTTTAAGTCCCTTCCACAAAGTAGCTGCTGCACGCATCGTCGATCATTTGTGGCGTCAGACGTGCGGGCTTGTTGTCATAATCTGCCAGTGCCTTGACGATCTTCAAAATATCGCGTGGATGCACCGCCTGCAAAACACGGCCTTGTTCGAGATACCACTTTTGAATGAGATGCAGGAACGTATCTCGATCCGGGCGCGGGACGTTCATCTTGTCGCACATCGTCATGAAGATTTTCAGGAACATCTGGTCGTCCGGGCTGTTGACCTGTACCTTCATCTGGATA
>CAYSOC010000154.1:0-16393 GCA_964432445.1 uncultured Anaerolineaceae bacterium | reverse complement strand
CGGATCAATTTCTGTCTCCAGTTCCAGAGTCAGCGACGGGATCACCTGTGGAATCACCTGCCGTATCGCGCTCCAGCCAACGGTAAGATCGACGCTTGACATCCCCGGAATCGCCAACGCTGCGATCACTTTAATCAGGCGGGGGACACCATCTTCGGAAAGCAGAAAGCCGAGAATGCCAACTGTGGTTTTATAGTGGGGTATCGCGCCGGAGGGGTTCGTCAGAACCGTGTTGACGTGGCTCCCGAACGTATTGGCAAAACCCAGAAACAGATCGGTATCGAGTTTCAGTGTGCCACTCAGCAAGGCATCTCCAAATTGTTCAAGCGCAGGCAAAACGCTCTTGATCAAACGGCTCAATGTGATGCCCAGCCAAGGGCTGGTTTTATTCGTAGCTGGATCATTCAGGCGAAAATAGACGGTTTGAGCGGCAATTCGCAATTCAACCTGAACTTTTCGCTCTACTCCACCTTGTGTGTAGGTTGCGTCCAGTTTGAACTGCCCGCCCAGAGTGGCAGGATTATCCAGATTGATCATGAATCCATCGCCCTTGAAATTCAGGGTCGCGGAATCCTTGCCAACGGTCACCGTCAGATCAACATCCAGATTCACACGCATCGAGCGTGCTGCAAGGCTATTGCTTACTGCTCTGTCGAGCGCCGAGGCTTTCGGATCGGGCGTACTTGTCGGGATCGTCGTCGCCGTCACCGCACGCGGCAGGCGCGTTGGGTCGGTGATGCGCGTGCTTGGCGTTTCGCGTGGTGGCGGCAGCGTCGGCGTGAGGGTGATCACGTTCGCACGCGGCAGGGTGGGTGTCGGCGTGGTGGCAGCGCTGGATTTCAGGCTGACCACCAGCATCAGGCCGGATATTACAACGAGCAGAGCGGCAAATCGAAGCATCCCGTGAATACGCATAACATCCCCTGATTATTTATTCGGCAACGGCTCAATGTAATAAAACTTCTTTTCGCTCTCTGCAACCCAACCGGTATGTCCGCGATAATTGACTTTCCACCAGTTCAACCCCGCGCCATCGCAGTGCGGGTCTGCCAGCAGAATATCGAATTCTTTAAGTGCCGGGATATCCAGCACATAGCCGAATTCGCGTCCGTCGCCTGCCTTGCCGCGCCATGGCCCACTCCGCAAGCGCAGCGGGACCATATCGCCCCCGGTGACCCGCCCTTTGTTCAAATTTATCATCTGTGAGGGAAGCTGACTCTCACACCGTTTGGCGCGATACTCGTCTGCACTGGTGTCCAGCGCTTTTTTCGATGTAATCAGCAGGCGATCCCCGCGTAGTTGGCTGTTGAGTAAGCCTTCATAGCCGGAAATGACGAACATGAAATCATCCGGCGCGTAAATCTTCTCTGTCGGCTGAATTTTGAACAGCAACGCGCCATCCGCACCGATCTGAACCGGGACGCTGGCATAAAATTCAGCCCGTTTTTTGGCTTTATCATCCAGATAGAAATACAGGTTTTGTCTGGAATTGCGCGGGAAACCCATCAGCAAGTGCCAGCCATCCGGCCATTCCAGCGCGACGGGATTGGTGGCGTAATCCACATACCAGATATAGTAGATTGATTTAACCGGACGGTCTTTCCAATCCACATGATCCGGGTGATCTGTCAGGACAAATTGATATGTTCCCAGCAGCATCCCATATTCCACCGCGAATTCGTAGTCGTGACACCAGTAGTTACGCGGGTTGAAAGTTTTCGATGGTTCCAGAACTTTTTTCTGCCCTGTCGGGAGAGTCAAGGTAGCTTTCGGTGGATCACCGTCTTTGTAGCCACATTTGGTGATGTTCATTGGCGAACGCGGATAATCGCGCACCGCAGGGACGTGATCCCAGAACAAATTGGCGGAGGGCAGATACGTCGTTTTCTCGGTGATCGGCGGCACATAGGTGATCAGATCAAGGGCATCATCCGGCGTTTCGGGCTGTCGCGCCGGGATCGTCAGTGTGACCTGTTTGGGTTTGAATTGCCGCCCACCTTGCGCTTCAGCGGTAGTCTCCGGGCTGGAAAACCAGGCAATACTGCTCAGGAGCGCAGCAAGGAGCAGCAAGATCAAGCGGCGGATAGATTGAAAGTGCATGTTCTCCTCCGGTTATTGGTCTTCCAGCGCATCGATCACCAGATTGCCCGCGCCATCAATACTGAATGACTTCACGTGTCGCGCCACCAGCAGATGTTCCAGCCAGCCATTGATGATCCGTTCGAGCGTCCCCTTGATCGGGTTTCCGGTATAGTCCGAACCATTGAAAGTTAGTGAGGAGATGGATACTGCCAGTTTGTCCTGATTCTGTACCAGCGTCCCCTGAATTTTGATGTTACCGGAAACGGATTGCCCCAGAGCAATCGGAACGGTAACGTTGCCTTGCAACTCGATCTGGTTTGGCGGCGTGAATTTCACGGTAGTGTTTTGCAGCGGAAGTTTATAGCTTCGCGCCTCGGCAGCCGCCTGTTGTGCTGCTTCCGCTCCGGTGATGGTCAGCGTCAGTGGTTTGGGTGGCAAGGGGGTTGCAGTGCGCGCCTGTGGCAGTGGCGGCTTACTGCCCGGTGTCCCTCCTGCGCCCGGCGTTGCTGCGGGTCGGGCTGTTCCCTCTACTGTCGGCGCAGCGGTGCGCGCTGGTGGCGGCGTCAGGCTGGCGGTCAGGGTGGGCGTGGGCGACATTGCCGCGCGGGTCACCAGTTGCTCTTTGGTGGCGGTGCTGGAGAGCAGCGCACACTCTGTCGGGAGCGCATAGGTAGCGGTCACAATAATGATGATGGGCGTCTGGGTGGGGGGTTGGGGTGTGGCGGTGACGATCAGGACTGCTGCCGGGGTCGCTGATGCCTGTTCCACAACCGCGACAGCTTTATTATCGCTATCTTTCGCTGCCATGACCTGCGTCGGTGCAAGCGCAAACAGGCTGAACAGCGCCCCCAAACCGAAGGCAATGACGATAGTCGTGAGCCACAATGCAAACAGTGGCAAACGTCCAACAGAGCGTGGTGGCGGAGCCGAAGTTACGGGCGTATCCATGCCGTCTGTCCTTTTTTATTGGTTCGTTTGGTTGGATGAACTGCCTCCCATCGGTGGCAGGCAGTTCGCTCTATCGGATTAGGGTTCCGGTGTGCCACGTTCGATAATGGCGCGTTCGGTGCGGATGGCCGCCGAGGTCAGGATATAGGCGGTGGGCGTTTCCGCGAACTGGGGCGGTTGCAACGGTGTAAACAGGGCTGCTGCCAGCCACGGAAATATCCCAATCACCAGTATCACCACCATAAACGCAATGAACCAGACCCCCACCCCGCGTCGTGTCTTTTGTTCCGATGCAGGCATCGCGGGCTAGTTCCCAAAGTTACATTTGATGCCCGGCGGGATGAAATAGATGATGGCATAGAAGAACAGCGGTTGTTTGCTGCTCGTTGCCACCGAGAAACTCACTGTCTCGCCTGCTTTCAGATCGCGGGTCTTGGTGTCGCGCTCCTTGATGTCCATGCCAACAGCGGCATCGGTGATCAGGAACGGCCCTTTGGAAGTAAAGCGGCGTTCCTTGTGGAACAATTCCTTGCCATCGACCTTGAACTTGAAGGCCGAGGTCGGAAAATCCTGTTCATAGTCGGCGCGATACAAATCCAGATTGACCACGATACGCCCGTCTTTTGGCGTCTTATAGGTGTCGGTCAGTTTGTTCAGGGTTGTGATTGGCTGCGCGCAACCGGGAGGAGCGGGTTCGTTATTCATGCGCTTTACGCTATAGGGTTGCGCTTCGACTTCGATCCAGCCGATGATACCTTCCCCTTTTTCGGTCAGATAAACAACGCGCGTCCATTTGTTGGTGAGTTCATCCTTGCGCAAAAACAGCGTGACGCGATCCCCCTTCTTGAGCTTGGCGAGTACCAGCGGTTTCGATGCTGCGGCGACACGCGGCTGAGACAGCAATTCGCTGTCACGGGTCAGTGCCACTTCGGGGAGCGCCCCTTCAAAAATACGGGTCGGGGTCGGCGTCGTTGACTGTGCGTTGGGCAAAGGTTGCACCGCCGCGAATGATGCGCTGACAGACATTGCGGTGAACACGAGCAGGAGCATTGCGATTTGCAAGGTGCGCCAGAACCGGGAGCGAGTTTGTTGTACCATGTGAATACCTTTCCAATTGATCGATGTGATCTGCCTGAACTATCGTGTTATATAAAGCGGCTCGGAATCCTATTCCGGTTTACCGCACATCGTTTCGGAAACCAGGCCGTTGATACGCTGGGCGCTGGTGCTTGCGGGAATGTTGTCAATATGTGCGTAGATCGAAGCGCTGTAGTATTCATCGTTAAAGGTCAGCCGCAGGTAATCCGTCGATTGCTGCCGCAGGAAAATCCCCCAACTCAATACAAAGAAGATAAGCGCCGCCAGCGCCATGAACGCACGACGATTATTGCGAAGCGAACGCATCAGCACCGCCCGGTTCGACCAGCTATCATGGCTTTTCAGAACCACGACACCCAGCCCGATAGACACCAGAATATGTGCTGTCAACAGCAGGAAAACCGAGATAAAGTGTCCGATACTGTTGAAATCTGCGATGCGCCCCTGTGCCGACCAGCAATAAATGCCAATGCTGGAACTGAACCCCTCATAACCCCAGTGGCTGGCAGTCAGCGGTACAAGCAAATCGGTAATAGCTTGCGCATCCCGACTCAGTACGAGTTCCGAAAAGACCAAAACAACATTCATGATGATCGCAATAATCACCAAAACTGTGGCAAAGTCGTTATTGCCCCCCGCAATCGAGGAGAGCAGCAGACCAAGCATCAGGGCAGTGATGCACGTCAGCAGCAGGAAGCCAAAGATCAATAGTTCGACCACCATTGGCGAAAGCGGGACTATCGGAATATCTTTATTCTGGAATTGCAGCGCGAACGCCAGCAACAGCGGCAGTGTCACTGATGGAATCTGTAGCAACCGCCAGGCCGAGCGTATCCAGCCGCGCCACCGGGTCACGGGCTTGTAAAGCTGTGAATCGTTTCGCAAGCGCTGAACACCGACGACAAGTCCCAGCACAATCAAGCCCAACCCCAGCACCAGCGCGAGGAGACGTGCCTGCGGTGTGCCAGAGAGCGCCAGAATCGTAACCACCAGCATGACCCCCACCGCTACGGAGAGCCAAATCAGTTTGGAGAGCAGATAGGCGAGCGGTGAAAGCCCTTTCAGGCGTTCATGGAGATATATCCGAAATTCCTTGCTGACCTCGCGGTGGCTGCTGATCGCTCCTACGAGGATCACCACAGTGGTATATAGTACCGCCGACTGCCGCGCCAGTGTCGCGTCGTCTGATTCCAGAAAGACGCCCTGCGGGAACACAACAAGGAGCGCCCCGGCAATGAAGCCGAGAAACAACAATACGAACAGGCTTTTGAAGTCGTTCGAGCGGATCAGGAAATATCGGGTAAGCAGCACGCCAAGCTGATGAAAGAAAGGCGGCGCTGTCGTTTCGCGCGGTTCGGGCTGGTTTGAGGAAGGCTCGGTAGGTGGCGGTGTCTCATAGGGGCGGCGCTCCTCGTTGGTCTTGAATTCATCGAAGATATGCGCCCAGCGATCAAACAAATTACTGGAATCACCCTGTTTGCCTGCGGGCAACCGTGCCTCCAGGTCGCTCAAAATCCCGGCAGTAGGGATTGGCTCCAGCGCTTTACCATTGGCGACAAAGATAGCTTCATCGCAATAGCCGAGCGATTCGAGCGTATGGGTGACAAGCAGGACAGTACACCTGCCACCACCTGTCTGGGCGGTATGCTTCAACCGCTCCATCAAGTCCATTTCGGCATCGGGGTCAAGATTACTGGTCGGCTCGTCCAGAATCAACAGCGCCGGATCAGTCAGCAATTCCGCGCAGATGTTAACTTTCTTGCGCTCACCGCTGCTGAGGGTACTCACGCCCTGATTGAAGCGTTTATCGTCGGCTGAACCGAAGAAATAGGCGAGTTGCGTATCGATCCGTTTGTGTAACTCAGCGTCGGAAATGTCGGGCAGGCGCAGTTTGCCCACCTGCCAGAGCGCCTGGCGGATCGTTAGTTGTTCGTGCAGGATGTTATCAACGGGAACATAGCCGATCTGACTCAACCAGTATTCCGGCGAATTGTAGAAATTCTCTGGCGCGCGATCAGGTTCACGCCCACCACTGAAGAGGATTTCGCCGCTGCTGGGACGTTCGCCGACGATAGCTTTGAGCAACGTCGTCTTGCCCGCCCCGTTTGGTCCGATTATGGCGACAAAATGACCCGCCGGAATTTTCAGCGACACACGATTCAGGATCAGTTTGCCATCGCTGATCAGGCTGCTTCCCTTGACAATCCACAGGTTGCGAACATCCAGCCCAATCGGTACTTGTGCGGGAGTCGTTGCTGCGCTCATGGGGTCGGTGTTGCTTGAGTGCCGCCAATAGTGCGCTGTTCAACAGTCTGGCAACTATAGTCTACCGTGATAGTGTAAGTGCCGAGGACATTGCCGTCACCGCTTGTGCCTTCGAGGATGTCGCCTTCGCGCTTGACTTCCGTCCATTCCATATCATATTCGTAATACATGCCCGCCGGAACATCGACGAAGATACTGCACGCTTTGGTTTCGTCCGTCTTCTTGATGTTATAGGCGTCCCGAATTTTTTGTTTGACCTTGCTTTCATCAAGCCCAGAGTTGGAGTTCAGTTTAACTTCCGGTTCACGGCGGAAGTTCTTGGCGACAGCGCGATCCCCGGTTTGGGTCGTGGTTCCGTTGCGGTTATCGACCTTGATCGTATCAATGGATTTCGTACCGGGAACTTCGCGCCGATCCTTCACGGTAAATTCTTTCGGACCGCTACAACCAACTACCACACCAAGTACAACAATAATGAATATGAACTTCCACAACCTGTTGTTCATTTGTGCAACGCCCCTATATTGTATGGTACTGAACCACAAATCAGTATAGCGAACGTTTGAGGATTTCTACAAACACAAATGTGTGACAAATATGATCGGAAAACCCGGTCATGATCCGTTCCATAAATCAAGTCTCCATCGATCTTCTCAAGAAATATTGTCGGAATTGTGCAAAGTACACAAAAAGTAATGAAGTAAAACTGAGGACAGAAAGCGTGATTTGTCCACCCCGGCGGGTTAAGAGACTGTCTGAGAAGCTCAGTACACCCCACCCTAAATCCCTCCCCGCAGGCGGGGAGGGACTTCCAAACCGGTGTGGCTTGGCTCCCTCTCCCTGCCTGCGGGGAAAGGGCAAGGGGATAGGGGTCAATCCTTTTCAGACTGTCTCCGAGAGAATCAACACACCGGGTAGGAAGTCATCCTTTATCGGCGGTTCAGAATCCGGCATATTTTGAGACAGAAGATCGCCGGATAAACTCAAAGAGAGGATTGCATGTGTAGAATCCTCTCGAACAGGCGCATAAGTCCAGATCGGAGCAGTGTTGATTTCTTTTCCGGCAGTTGCTATATCTTTGAGGTGGTTAGCCCCCGGCTGAAGCTGGGTCTATATCTATCAATAAACAAAATTTTTAAGGAATTTACAGATGAAAACACATCGTCTTACGATGGCACAGGCATTGATTCTTTACCTTTCCCGGCAATCCGTCGCCCGTGATGACTATCAAGCCCCGTTTTTCGCGGGAGCATGGGGTATCTTCGGGCATGGCAACGTTGCCGGAATCGGACAGGCATTGCAGCAATATTCCGAACATTTTCGTTACTACCAATCGCGCAACGAACAGGCACAGGTACACACCGCTGTTGCCTATGCCAAACATAAAAATCGCCTGCAAACCTTCGCCTGCACATCGTCCATCGGCCCCGGCGCAACCAATATGGTGACTGGCGCAGCCGTAGCAACAATTAACCGGATTCCTGTCCTGCTGCTCCCCGGCGATATTTTTGCCGAACGCCTGCAAGCGCCTGTGTTGCAACAACTGGAGAGCGAACATACGCAAGACATCAGCGTCAATGATTGTTTCAAACCTGTGTCGCGCTATTGGGATCGCATCACGCGCCCGGAACAATTGCTGACGGCGCTTCCCGAAGCAATGCGCGTATTAACATCGCCCGCCGATACTGGCGCAGTGACGCTCTCGCTGCCGCAGGATGTGCAAACCGAAGCCTTCGATTATCCGATCAGTTTCCTGGAGCCGCGCGTCTGGACAATCCCGCGTAATCGCGCCGATACCGGATTGCTGAAAAAAGCAGCGGAATGGATTCGATCCAGCAAAGCGCCATTGATTGTTGCTGGCGGTGGCGTTCATTACAGCGAAGCAAATGGGGCTTTGCGCAGTTTTGCCGAAGCGCATGGCATTCCTGTCGGAGAGACGCAAGCGGGCAAGGGTGCGTTACCTTACGACCATCCGTTGAATCTCGGTGCATTGGGCGTAACCGGGACGCGCGGCGCGAATATCATGGCGCAACATGCCGATCTGATTATCGGTATCGGGACACGCTATAGCGATTTCACCAGTGCCAGCAAGACCGCGTTTCAAAATCCAGGCGTGCGTTTCATCAACATCAATGTCGCGGAATTTGACGCCTATAAACATCACGCTTTGCCACTGGTGGGCGATGCGCGCGCCACGCTTGAAGAACTCCAGGCCATTTTGGGCGCATACCAGGCGGAAGCCGATTATCAAAATATGGCGCGCGAATTTAACGCCGAATGGGATGCCGAAGTCACGCGCATCTACAACTTTGAGCATGAACCGCTGCTCAGTCAGGGCGAAGTGATCGGCCTTGTGAATACGTTCAGCCGTCCACAGGATGTAGTGTTGTGTGCGGCGGGGAGTCTCCCCGGTGACCTTCATAAACTCTGGCGAACGCGCGATCCGCGCGGCTACCACCTCGAATATGGATATTCGTGCATGGGCTATGAGATCGCTGGCGGGATGGGTGTGGCGATGGCCGACCCGGAACGCACTGTGTATGTGATGGTTGGCGATGCTTCCTTCCTGATGATGAACAGCGAAATCGTGACGATGGTGCAGGAAAAGATCAAAGTCGTGATCGTTGTGCTGGATAATCACGGGTTTGCGAGTATCGGCGGACTTTCCAAAAGTGTCGGCAGCGATGGCTTCGGTACAAAATATCGCTATCGTACCGATTCCGGGCAACTGGACGGCGAAACGCTCCCGGTGGATTATGCCGCAAATTGTGCCAGCCTCGGCGCGCATGTGATCAAGGCAACGAATCGGGAAGAGTTGAAAAATGCACTTGAACAGAGTGCAACCATAACGGGACAACCTGTCTGTATCGCCACCGAAGTAGATCGGCGGCAGCGTGTCGGTGGCTATGAATCGTGGTGGGATGTGGCAGTAGCCGAGGTTTCCGACAACCCGGCGGTGCAGGAAGCACGCGAAAACTATGAGGAAGCCAAACCCCGCGAACGCTATTTCGATTGAAGCCTGACGCAGGGCTAAATTTCGGGATAGAGACGCAACCAGCGGTTTCCATCAACAGCGTGTGGATGCCGCTGGTTGCCTGTCATTTCATTACAGATAAACCTTTTAACCTGATTGCGCTGCTGCTGCGCGCCCTGCTGCACGCCCGGAAAAAATGCACCCGCCGAGAAATGTGCCTTCCAGTGCGCGATAACCGTGCATCCCGCCACCACCGAATCCTGCCGCTTCTCCCGCTGCATACAGACCCGGTACGGGCTGGCCTTCCTTGTTCAGGACACGGCTGGAAAGGTCGGTTTGCAGACCACCCAGCGATTTGCGCGTCAGGATGTTCAACCGGACTGCAATCAGCGGCCCGGCCTTCGGATCAAGCAGCTTATGGGGTTTGGCGGTACGAATCAGCTTGTCACCCAGATATGCTCGCGTCCCTCGAATAGCGATAATCTGTGCGTCCTTGCCGAATGGGTTGGTAATTTGAAGATCGCGCGCCTTTATTTCGTGTTCCACTCTGGATAGCTCAAGCAGCGGTTCTTTTGTGAGGGCGTTCATGCGTTTCACGAGATCAGCCAGATTGCTTTCTACGATGAAATCTGCGCCCTTTTGTTTGAAGGCTTCGACGGGTGCGGGTGCGCCGGGCAGGATACGACTCAACACCTGCGGCCAGCTTTTGTTAGTCAAATCGGGGTTCTGCTCCGAACCAGACAACGCAAATTCCTTCTCGATGATCTTCTGAGTCAGGATAAACCAGCTATAGTCGTAGCCTGTTTGCATGATATGCTGGAGCGTCCCAAGCGTATCGAAGCCGGGGAAGTATGGTGCAGGCAGGCGATGACCAGTAGCGTCCAGCCATAGAGACGATGGGCCGGGCAGGATACGGATGCCGTGATTTGTCCAGATAGGATTCCAGTTTTGAAGCCCTTCGGTATAGTGCCACATTCGATCCGGGTTGATAATGCTCCCTCCGGCGGCTTCGGTAATCGCCAACATGCGCCCATCCACATAGTCTGGCACACCAGCAACCATCCGATCAGGGGCTTTTCCCAATCGGGCAGGCCAGTTTTTGCGAACAAGATCATGATTCCCGCCGATTCCACCAGAGGTAACGATCACGGCCTGTGCCTCGAATCCGAATTCGCCCACGACAATACGCGAAGTTGGCACGCCCCGATCAAGATTACTCGGTTCAAGGATGTCGCCGCGTACTCCGGTCACAACCCCGCCAGTTACCGTGAGTTCATTTACACGATGGCGAAATTTGAAGGTGATCAGACCACGATCAGCGGCTTCGCGCACCCGGCGCTCAAACGGAGCAACTACGCCAGTTCCAGTCCCCCATGTGATATGGAAGCGTGGAACCGAGTTGCCATGTCCGGTAGCGCTATAGCCGCCCCGCTCTGCCCATCCCACTACCGGGAAAAAGCGAATCCCCTGCGCATATAGCCACGAGCGTTTCTCGCCAGCCGCAAAAGCGACGTATGCTTCCGCCCATTTGCGCGGCCAGTGATCCTCCTCCCGATCAAAGCCCGCTGTTCCCAGCCAGTCTTCCATCGCCAGTTCATAGGAATCACGAATACGCAGGCGGCGCTGTTCGGGTGAATCGACCAGAAATAATCCGCCAAATGACCAGAATGCCTGCCCTCCCATATTTTGCTCGCTCTCCTGATCGACAAGGATCACGCGCTTTCCTGCATCAGCGAGTTCTGCCGCTGCGACTAACCCCGCCAGCCCCGCCCCAACAATAATTACATCTGCTTTATCAGTCACAATATTTTCCTTAAAAAGCTATTTTTGATCCGGCAGTAGATTCTACCTGAAAGAATCCACGAATTTATCGGGATTTTTCAGGCTACTGTACAGAGATCGAATGCTGTTTTGAGCGCCTGTAATGGATCGCCAGCCGGAATAAATTCCTGTGCGACATAGCCCTGATACCCGGTAGCGGCGATGGCGCGCATAATCGCCGGATAATTTAGCTCCTGCGAGGCGTCGATCTCGTTGCGTCCGGGGTTGCCCGCTGTGTGATAATGTCCGAAATATTGATGATGCTCCCGAATCGTTCGGATAACATCCCCTTCCATAATCTGCATGTGGTAGATGTCGTATAGCAACCTGACACGCGGTGAGTTCACCATCTGGCAGACATTGATACCCCATGCCGTTTTATCACATTGATAATCAGGGTGGTCTACTTTGCTGTTGAGCAGTTCCAGCACCAGCGTTACGCCTGCATCTTCGGCTGTCTTTGCAACCTTGCGAAGTGTTTCCGCCGTGATTTCAGCCCCTTCATTGTCTGCCAGCCCGTTGCGGTTACCGCTGAAACAAATCAGCGCAGATGCTCCCCATTGGGCTGCCAGCGCAATATTCCCTTGCAATTCACGAATGATACGTTCGCTGTTTTTGCGGCGATTCAACCCGTCCGTGAGAGAAGCGTGTCCATTGACCGCCGCCAGTTTCAGACCATAATCCCTGACCCGTTGCCAGTGTTCCGGCGCAACCAGATCAACGGCTTCATAGCCAATATCAGCGGCAGCCCGCAGCAACGCATCGGGAGTCATTTTGTCGGGTACAAAACACCACCACGAAACAGACTGTCTTATTCGGCTCATCATTTAACCCTCTTTGACCCGGAAAAAATTAACTATCTTCAATCGGGAAGCGCATTTACAGGCGATGCTGGTATCTGCTACCAGCCTGTTGTCAGCGCGTCACGGGTTTCCTCGACGCCGGTCTCCCGGATTTGCTGCATATCACTGTCGGGGCGTTCATATAACCCGGCAAAATTCCCGTCTCCGAGATATTTTCGCGCTTCCTGTGGCGATAGCAAACGCAGATAATTGGGGTCGATTGGCGCTTTCTGTTCGCCCGGTTGCGCTACATTCAAGAGGCGTGTCGATGGGAAGTTCTCCATCCATGAGGCGTGCGAGGCAACGGGATCAATCTGCATTACCTTTGCCCACGTTTTTGGGGCGTTCCACCAGTTATGCAACTTGACCTTTACGGACGGGTTATCAGACGTCCATTCTGCAAGATAGCCCTGAATGAGGTTATTCCCGCCATGACCATTGACGATCAGAATGCGCCTGAACCCCTGTTCCGCCAAACTATCCAGCATATCCCTGATGAGGCTCAGATAGGTTGTTACGCGCAAATTCACACTGCCCGGATATGCCCGAAAATAGGGCGTGATCCCATAATTCAGCACGGGGAAGACCGGAATCCCGAACGGTTCGGCTGCTTCTATAGCGATTTGTTCCGCGAGAATATTATCCGTACACAGGCTGAGATAGGCATGTTGTTCGGTGCTGCCGATTGGCAGCACGCATCGGTCATCCTTCCTGAGATAGTCTTCAAGCTGCATCCAATTCATATCCTGAATCCGCATCGCACCCCCTTATCTGTCCGCTCACAATGAGCATACATCATCACCGGGAGAGTTACACGTTGATCGGGACGATGAACACTTTTTCCGACTCAACGGAGAACGATGTAACAGATTCCACATTACCTGTCGGGAGGGGTTGAGAGAGGGCAATTCCCGGCGTAGCGCCTGTCATCACCTGCGAACAGACCTTTAATTACCGGGACTGGTTTTTATAGCCCAAGAGGTAAGGGAAACTAGAAACTTCCTGTTTTGACCTCCCCTGCGCGCTCATAATTCACCACGATGACTCCATTCGGTGAAAGTTTGCATTTCGAGGCTTTGAACGCTGCCGGAATCGCGCCCTCTCCAAACAGGCGTTTTCCCATACCCAGCGTAACAGGGAATATTTTCAGCCAGAATTCATCTACCAAATCATGCTTGAGAAGCGTTTGAATGAGATTGCCGCTGCCGTGAACCTGTATATCTGTGCCTTCGCCTTGTTTGATCTTCCTGATTTCCTCTACGATATTCCCGCCTAAAAAGACTGATTTTTTCCATTCATGACTTGTAAGCGTATTGGAGGCTACATACTTTGTCGCGTTGTTGATGCCGGGGCCTTCGTCTTCGTGCTGAGGCCAATAGGATGCGAATATCTCGAATGTTTTTCTACCGAGAAGCAAGTCAAACGGTTTATCCATTTGCTCAGTCATGACCTGACCAAGAAATTCATCAAAATAGGGGACAGTCCAGCCGCCCTGTGTAAACCCGCCATCCGGGTCTTCGGTTGGCCCGCCGGGAGCCTGCATGACGCCATCCATCGTGACAAAGGAGAGAACGATAATCTTTCGCATGATCTGCCTTTTCATCGCTGATGAATGAATCTTAACGCAATAAAAGGCCGGGGTCTTGTAAAAAAGGGCAAGTTATTTAGGGTAGGCCGATCTACAAATGAGCCGGGGACGCCGTTACAGGCTTGTCCGTAAATCAAATGGCAGTGATTGACCCCTATCCCCCTGCCCTTTCCCCGCTAGCAAGGAAAGGGAGCCAACGCGCGTGGGACTGGAAGTCCCTCCTCGCTGGCGGGGAGGGATTGAGGGTGGGGTCAAGCGGGATGATTTACGCGCAAGATAACTTGCGGACAACCCTTTACAGGCGTCCGACGCAGAGCGCTTCTCAATCCTGAAAATTACGTCTTATCGACTTCGCCTTCGTCCGCACCCTGAGCTTTCACGCCTTGCGCCATTTCGCGGTCAAGCAGATAGAGACCCGGCCCAAAATCGCCAACACGCTTGAGTTTGTGGATCGCCAGATCGACTAACTCCTCTTCCTCGACTTGCTCATCTACGAACCACTTGAGGAAACTCTCTGTAGCGTGGTCTTTTTCGGAGCGTGCCAGTTCCATCAGATCATCAATTGCTTCGGTGACAAGTTGCTCATGTTTGAGCGCATCCTCGAATGCCTGGATTGCCGAATCCCACGTATTACGCGGGGCAGGGATGGTATCGAGAATGACACGCCCGCGCCGCTGATTGATGTAGTTATAAATCTTCATGGCATGTACCATTTCTTCGTCCGAATGGTGACGCAGCCACCCGGCAAACCCGGTCAGGCTCTCGGCTTCAAAATAGGCAGCCATCGAAAGATAGGTGTAGTAGGCGAGCATTTCCATATTGATTTGCTTGTTGAGCGCGGCCTGAACTCGTTCATTCATAAGATTAAATCCTCAATGTACCAAAGTAGTTTTGAAAAGATAACGAATGCGCGTTTCACCGTCAAGCACCTGTTTAAGACCGCATGTTATGCCCATGAAAAAATCGTTTTATGCGGATAATGTTTTGAATCTATCTCCGCAAACTTTTAAATTCAGGCATGGTATTGATCTTGTCCCGCCGTCTCCGGTAAATATCTATTGCGAATTGTTTGCAATAGCATGGATATAGCCCTATGTACCATTTGGATGAACGCGATCCACGATTTTTGGTAATCTATTCCGGCGACGAGGAAGCAACCCCCGCCGATTATGTCAATTACATGCAATGCTGGACGAAATGGCTGGAACGTACCGATCCCTTTGGCGTGATATTAGTCACAGAGCCGCACGAACACAGCGATTCCCGCGATGACGAAGCAGAAATCAATCGAATTATCAATGAGTTTCGGCGCGACTATCGGGAACGTGCCTCACAAATCACGGTTGGTTTCGCCCGCGTCTTTGCGCAGGAAGTTATCCAGCCTTATCTGGACAAAGACCTGAATGTTCTGGAGACATGGCAGGAGAGCATGGAACGCTATGCTCAATATAACTGGGGCATTCCGGGGAAGAATTTCCTGACCCTTTCGGATGCGCAAGCATGGTTGCTGGAACAGTTCAACCGCGCGAAGGCAGAACCCGCTGAAGAGGTGGTAACCGCATCGGGTGTCTCCAAACGAGTCGGGTTGTACTATGGCAGCAGTACAGGCGTGACCGAAGACATCGCGGAGCGCGTTGCTGAGGCATGGAAGCGCGCAGGCATGGAAGAACTCACCCCGGTCAACGTTGGGACGGTAAAGGACGCCGCGCAACTGCTCAACTTCGATTATCTGATTTTGGGCGTGCCGACATGGAATATCGGGCAGCTTCAGGATGATTGGGAAATTATCTTCCCGCAACTGGATCGGCTGGATTTCAAAGGCAGGAAGATCGCCATCTTTGGTATTGGGGATCAGTATGGCTATACCGATAATTTTCTGGATGCGATGGGTATTCTCGGCAAGAAACTGATCGAGCGTGGCGCGGAGTTAATCGGCACATACCATGACGCCGACTATAAATTCCGGCATTCGCTGGCTCTGGTGGATGGCAAGTTTATAGGAGTGGGGATCGATGAAGTCTGCCAACCGAAGCTGACAAACCCCCGCATTGAGCGCTGGATAGTGCAAATCATCGGGGAATTTGCGCTACAGCGGGATAGTGTAGCCTGAATTGATCGGGGCGTATTTTGACATGCGCCCCGCTTTCGTTTGTGCTAGCGGAAAACCTGTACAAATTTCCACTGTCCGCCATCCAGTTTGACCAATGTAAACGTCGTTACGCTGGTGTCGCCGTTGGCGTCAAATTTCCATGTTCCCATCGCGCCCTTGAACTCACCGATTTTCCCCATTGCGGTCAGGACGCCCTCGCGTGTTGGCTTGTCGGCAATCTCGATAGCGCGCAGCAGGACGCGCATCGCTTCATATGCCGTCAGGACGTAGAACGAAGGCGTTTTGTTATAGGTCTTTTTGAACATATCCACGAATGGGGCAGCTGCCTCAATCTGCGTCGGCTCAATGCCGTTGGTGGCGACGATACCATTCAGGGAGGCGCTATTTGTTGGCAGCGTATCGCCTACCAGTCCATCGCCGCCAACGATCATCAAATCCGGTTTGCGCGAACGGAGCGCCAGCGCCAGATCAAATGATTTCGGGCCGGAATACGCATAGTAGACCGCATCAGCTTTGCTGACGATGATTTTATCTGCAAGCGCGTTGAGTTGTTCCGGGCTTGCCGCCATCGGATCAAACGGCTCGGAGGCTGCAACTTTCATCCTGGCTTCTTCAGCGTTGGCGACGACGATGCCCGCCAGCCCGCTGGCATAGGGCGAAGTAGG
>CAYSOC010000153.1:15533-16497 GCA_964432445.1 uncultured Anaerolineaceae bacterium | reverse complement strand
CTGCACGATGAAGTATAACCCGAAAATTGACGAAGATACGGCGCGGTTGCCCGGTCTGGCGATGCTGCACCCCTTGCAGGACGCCTCACAGACACAGGGCGCGTTGATGATCATGTACACCCTGCAAAACTGGCTGGCGGAAATCTCCGGCTTTGAGGGTGTGAGCATCCAGCCTGCCGCTGGCGCACATGGTGAATTCGCGGGAATCCTGATGATTCGTGCCTATCATCTGGATCGCGGCGATACGAAGCGCACCAAAATCCTCGTGCCGAACAGCGCTCACGGGACAAACCCGGCCACTGCGACGATGGCAGGCTTTCAGACCATCGAACTGAAAAGCAACGCCGATGGTGACGTAGACCTCGATGATCTGCGTAAATATGCCGATGATACTGTCGCGGGCATGATGATCACCGTGCCGAGTACACTAGGCGTGTTTGACCGCAACATCAAGGAAATCATCAAGATCATCCACGATTGCGGTGGTCTGATGTATATGGATGGCGCGAATATGAACGCGCTGCTTGGCGTCGTCAAGCCGGGTGAACTCGGTTTCGATGTGATGCACTATAACCTGCACAAAACATTCAGCACGCCACACGGCGGTGGCGGCCCAGGCTCTGGCCCGGTGGCGGTCAACAGCAAGCTGATCCCCTTCCTGCCGGGGCCGATTGTCGCTATCACCGAACCCGCCAACGACGAAAATGAAGCGCCGCTTTATGGCTGGTATATGCCACAAAAGAGCATCGGACGCTTGAAGTCGTTTCACGGCAACTTCGGGATGCACATCCGCGCCTATACCTATATCCGCCTGCATGGGGATGATGGGATCAAGGCGATCAGCCAGCACGCGGTACTCAACGCAAACTATTTGCGGGTGAAGCTGGCAGAAACCTATAAAGTCCCGTATAACCGGATGTGTGGTCACGAGTTCGTCATGGAAGGGCGTTTCGCAGATGCACCG
>CAYSOC010000153.1:0-15523 GCA_964432445.1 uncultured Anaerolineaceae bacterium | reverse complement strand
CGGGATGACGATGCCCCTCGATCGATTCCGGACCGTCGGCGATCGCCTCAAGGAGCTCAACCAGGAGCTCCAGCGCTACCTGATGCGCAAGCTCCAGTTGACCATTTCCAAGCGCCTGATGGATTATGGCATTCACCCGCCGACGAATTACTTCCCGCTGATCGTGCCGGAAGCACTCCTGATCGAACCGACGGAGAGCGAAAGCAAGGAAACACTGGATAACTTTGTGGACGTGATGAAGAAGATCGCCACCGAAGCGAAGGAACAGCCGGAATTGCTGCAAAGTGCGCCGCATGTGACCCCTGTCGGGCGCGTGGATGAAGTGCTGGCGGCAAAGCAACTGGTGTTGTGCTGCCGTCCGATTCCTGAATTTTCGGAATAATCAGCCTGATTCGGTTGCCGTCGGACGCCCTTCCGGGCGTCCGCTGATAATCGAAAATCTAGCCGCTGATACTCATTTCGAGGAACTGACGACGGTACAACCGCGCATAGACACCATTCCTGGTGAGCAACGTCTCGTGATCCCCTTCTTCAACAATCTGTCCACGCTGCATAACGAGAATGCGATCCACATCCCGAACGGTACTCAGGCGGTGCGCGATGATGATGCTGGTACGGTTCTGCAACACATGCCGCAGCCCTTCCTGAATCAGCGCCTCTGTCTCCGTGTCGATGTTGCTGGTCGCTTCGTCCAGTACAAGGACGCTGGTCGGGTTATGCAGCAACGCGCGCGCCAACGCCAGCAGTTGCCGCTGACCATGCGAGAGGTTCGCTGCGCCTGGCAGAAGTTTGTAATCATATTCACCCGGCAGGCGTTCGATGAACGGCGCGGCACACGCCATCTTTGCCGCCTCGATCATGCGCTCCTGGCTGATAGTCGGGTCAAACAGGCGCAGGTTATCCGCGATTGTGCCATCGAAGCAGTAAGGATTCTGCGGCACAACCGTCACATATTTACGCAGATCATCGAGTTTCAGGGCATTGATCGGCACACCATCGATCAGGATTTGCCCGCTATTCACATCATAGAAGCGTGCCAGCAAGCCCACGAGCGATGTTTTGCCCGCGCCTGTCGCGCCGACAATCGCCACCGATTGCCCCGGAGGGATGTGTACCGTCACGCCGCGCAGGACAGGCGTCCCCGGCGTATAGCTGAAATGAATATCTTCGATGTCCACACGCCCGGTGAAATTATCAATCGTTTTCGTATCTTTCGGCTCCTGAATCGTCGGCTCAATGTTCAGCATCCGCGCGATACGTTCGCCAGCCGCCAACGCTGATTGAATCTGCGAAAGCTGTTCGGAGAGTTGCAAGATAGGGTCAAAGCTGCGCTGTGTATATTGCAGGAAGGAAATCAACAGGCCGAGCGTTGCCCATCCCGCCAACACACCGTTGCCACCACCGTACAGAACCAGCGCTAGCCCGACAGTCGTCAGCAGTTGCAGGATCGACGCGAATGTCGTGTACTGGTCGCGCATCTCATAATGGGTGCGCTGATAATCGTTGTTGATACGCCCGAAATCAGCCCGGCTGACTTCCTGCCGTCCGAACAATTGCACAATCAACATCCCGCCGATTTGCTCGTTCAGGAAGGCTAGATATTCGCCCATGATCTTGTGGAAGCGTGCCGATGCCTCACGGATTTTGCGACGAAAGTGCCGGGTCGCAATCAGCATCAGAGGCATCATACTCAGACTGAGCAGCGCCAGTTGCCAGTTGAGCAGGAGCATCACCAGAACGATCCCTATCAGAGTAATCGTATTGCTGGCAACCATGACAATACTGGTCGAGAGCAATTCGGTCAGCGCGTCGATGTCATTGGAAAGACGCGACACAATCTGACCGACAGGCGTCTTGTTGAAAAAAGCCATGTCCTGCCTGAGGATATGCTCAAACAACACCTGGCGCATATTCATCAGCGCCGTTTGCCCGACTGTTTGCAGCAGATAGGTATGCGCGAACCGCAGAAAAAACGTCACGATGATCGCGCCGAGATAAGCCGCGCCATAGGGAATCAACCCGGAGAGGTCTTTGTTTTTGATTGGTCCATCGACAGCACGTTGAATCAGATAGGGCGGCAAGAGCGTCAGGATTGTGACGCCAAACAACATCACCAGAACGCCGACTAATTGCGGCCAAAAGGGACGCAAAAAGCGCCCCACCAGTTGAATCAAATAACGATCACTGATGGCTACATCGGCGTCAGCAGTGGGATTTGTGGGTGCGATTGGCCTGCCCATTTGCAAGCCGTTCATGTTCATGCGTGCCACCGTCTATTGCTCCTCTTCTGCGTCCAGCAATGCTTCGTCTTCCATGCGCAATTCGCGCTCGACCATACGCGCATACAATCCATCGGCAGCGACCAGGTTATCGTGCGTTCCCTGTTCCGCGATCTGACCGTCTTTCAGGACGACAATCAGATTGGCGTCCTTCACGGTAGCGATACGATGCGCGATGATCAGGCTGGTACGGCTGTGCAACACCTGCCGCAAATCGGTCAGAATATCGGCGGCAGTCTGCGTATCCACGCTGGAAAGGGCATCATCCAGCACGAGGATGGCAGGATCGCGCACAATCGCGCGGGCGATGGCGACACGTTGTTTCTGCCCACCAGAGAGCATCACGCCGCGCTCCCCGACCATCGTATCCAGTCCCTGCGGCAGATTCGGCAGATCGTTACTCACGCGCGAAATGTGAATCGCACGGTTCAATAAATCCTCTGCGATACCCGGATTACCCATCCGCACATTGGAATGCAGCGGCTGACTGAACAAAAATGTCGATTGTGGTACATAGGCAATCGTGCGGCGTAGGTCACTCAGGCGTATATCGCGCACATCTACCCCATCGATCAAAATGCGTCCTTCGTTCGGGTCGAGGATGCGCGCCAGCAGGCTGACAAACAACGTTTTACCCGATCCGGTTGGGCCAACCAATGCCACCGTTTCCCCCGCCGGGATGTGCAGCGATACATTGCGCAGCAACCATTTATCACCAAATTTGACGCCGACATTCTCGAAGGTGATTTCACCCCGTGGGTCTGGTAGCGATTTACCTGCCTCTTCCTCGCGGATGGTCGGCGGGCGTAACATCGGCGTCAGGCGGAGAAGTGCGCCGCGTGTCTGTTGATAGCGCTGATAAATCGTGCCGAGTTGCAGCAGCACCACGCTGATTGTGGCGAGATAGAGCAGGAATTGAACGAAATTCCCGACGGTGAGCATCCCTTGCAAGGTCATGATCCCACCGATAACGACGACGACTGCCGCTGTCGTTTCGCTGATGGCGTTCGGGAGCATTCCTACTGGTTCATTGTAGCGCTCGAAGCGCAGCCAGCGCCGCTTATATTCGATATTCGCTGCGCGGTATTGCTGCGCGACACCAGCCTCACGCCCAAACGTCTTGATCGTCTGGATACCGCTTACGGCGTCTTGCACTTGTGTCGAGAGTTCGCCTGCCTGATCCTGTACTTTCTCAAAGATCGGCGCGAGGAACGTCCCGACACGCATTTGCAGCGAGGTCGAAACCAGCAGGATAAAAAATACGAGGAGCGTCAGCGGCAAGTTGATCGCACTGAGCAGAACGAACGCCGTGACGAGCGTAAACGTAGCGCTCCCGAACCGGGTAAACCCGATGAGCAACAAACGCCAGATTTTATCCATGTCGGAATACATGCGGGAAATCAGGTCGCCCGTCGTGTAGCCCTGATAAAACCCCTGTTCGAGCAGGAGCATCTGGTCGAACATATCGCGGCGAATGTCGTAATTGACGCGATAGGCAATCGCGCCGCTGTAGAAACGCTGACCGAAGAACGCCGCGACTGAAATGAGCGTCAGGGCAACAAGAAAGAAAATTGCTTGTGTGATTTGACCGAGGTCAATTCCCTGCCGCACCTGATCGATGATCGAACCGATAAGATATGGGGAAGCTGCTGCGGTTACGCCCGCAATGAGGCCAAAGAGCAGCGCGAGGAAGATTTGCTTCTTATAGTTGAGTACGTAGTGTAACAGCCATTGAACGTCTGCCTGTGGCGGCATGGCGGAGTCAGGCTTCAAAGCATGATCCGACAAAATGATCTCCAGATAGATTGTAGCGGTAACGTACTATTCTATCAGGTCTGGATGGGTTGGGAACGCCGATGGGTCAGGCAAACTGTAGATAACCGTCGAAAATGAGCAATCGCGCGCCTGTTTTTTTAGAATTTTTTTAGTCTGGATTCTCTGGACTATGCTTGTTTTCGTGCAATGTTGCGTATTCGGAAATCGCGGCGCAAATTTCTAGTATATCCGTAATTGATTGTTGAGCCATGTTGAGTTCCTCAATTATGGTTGATTTATCGTTGTCGTTCAGTTCCTCAATTGCTGTTTGGATATATGCGCTTAGAAGCTATCTGAAAAATGCCTGACGGGTAAAATTGGAAGTACGACCAACCAATAAACCCAACAGGCAACAATAAGTGTTACGCAAAGCGACAAAATATACCAGCGATTTGAGCGATAGGGAGTGGGAACAGTTACAGGTGTTATTGAGGCTGAGGCAGAAAAAGCGAGGGCGTCCCATCAGCTTGAACCTGCGCGAAGTCGTCAATGCGATGCTGTATGTGTTGAAAACAGGTTGCCAGTAGGCGAACCTGCCCGAACGCTTTCCAGCACATCAGAGTGTGTATTATCACTACCGGAAGTGGTGTCTGGATGGCACGTTTGAGCGTGTCCAAGGTGCCTTGCGGTACGAACAGCGGCATGAAGCGGGGCGTCCGGTACATCCGAGTGCAGCGATTATGGACAGCCAGAGTGTGAAAACGACGAGTGTGCCGGGCGTGCGCGGGTATGATGCTGGCAAGAAAATGGTCGGACGCAAACGGCATATTCTGGTAGACACGTTAGGCAATTTACTCGGTGTGGTCGTGCATCCCGCCAATCTGCAAGACCGTGATGGCGCAGTGCTGTTGCTGGCGCGTGTGTCTGGCATGTTGCAGCGACGCTTGCGCTGCATCTGGGCCGATGGCGGGTATCGTGGCAAACTCAGCTTATTCTGTGGTCGGCTCTGTCAAGCCATCCTGTGTATTGTTTCACCGCCCGCTCAAACCACTGGCTTTGTCCTCCTACCCCGGCGCTGGGTCGTGGAACGTACCTTTGCCTGGTTTGGTCATTTTCGACGCTTGAGCAAGGACTTTGAGCGTTGCCCGCGTTCCAGTGAAGGCTGGCTCTGGTTGGCGGACGCCATTCGCTTGCTTAAAGTCCTTGCTCGCTAATTTTCAGATGGCTTCTTAGACCATTAGCTCTATTATTGAGATCGTGCGCGAGGACACGACATAAAAGATCGAGAGACATATCTTGATGGTTCAAAAGTTTGTTTAAGTATTCGGCTTTTGACCAGCCTTTAGATGGCATCCTCATCGAACATTTGCCTTTCGTGTCAGGTTAGATCGAGTGCTGACCATCCCGCCGTTCGTAGTTTTTCGCGTATCTCTCGATACGTTTGGCGGGGATGCAAGCACCTAAACGGAGAAAATCTAAATTCAATTTTGACATGAGGATCAGCGTAAAAAATAATGTAAGGTGGTTTAGCGAGAATGTTTCTTTCTCCAACGCAATTTTGCAACGAACCATGCGTTTGTGAAGCGCATTTCGGGAAATCAATACGAGAAACCCGGTTTGCCTTATCAAGATAGAGCAAACCTTCAGAATCCATAGATATTATTCGACTTGAAGAAATTGTTATTTCCAATTTTCGCTCTATCTTGATCGACCTTTGGAGATCATTATTATCAAAAGGTATTCCTTTGATCGGAATCCAAATGGGGCGGGATTACTGCCCACCCTTGATCCAACCGAGCAATTTCAATTGCCCGCCAATTCGACTGCTCAACAGACGCGCGCCCAGTCCATTAGCTTCGGAGACATAAATATCAACCCGACCATCGCGCGACGTCCCTGTGCCGCGACTCGACCCAACATAGGTGATATAGCGCCCGTCCGGGGAGAACGTCGGTTCGCAAACGCCCGGCCCGCTTTGCACATTGGTCAGCAGTTTGAGCGTGAAATCGGCCACAATCATCCCAAACGGGCATTGTCCATTGCGCCCGCCGAGGATCACTTTTTGACCGTCGGCTGTCCACGTCGCCTGGAACAGATAGCGTGGGAAATTTAACTCGATGTTCTTGCCGAGGATTTCGCCTTTTTCGTCGCGCACAATCAAGCGAGTGGAGCTATCGCTTTCCTGATAGACAACCCGATCCCCATCTGGCGACCACGCATCATTTGACGAAAATACGGGGTTATTGGGATCGATGGCAGCAGTCACACGCTGCGCCGCACCACCGCGTAAATCTGCCCACCACAAGCTGGAACCCCCCATAACGGTGTCTTTCGGGTTTCCTGTGGAGAATGCCACGCGCGTATTGGTGATCCAGCGTGGTGGCACATTCACAAACTGATCGGAAAGTTGGCGAATCTGCTTGCTCGCCAAATCCATCACATAGAGCGAACCACCTTCGGGTGTTTTGGCGTCGGGCATATAACAGGTTGGGGTAGCATCGGGTCGCCAACTGGGGCAACTGCCGCGATCCGAGACGAACGCCAGATATGCACCGTCGGGCGAGATGGCAGGCCATAGCTCATAGGAGCCGCTATCGGTCAGGTTCTGTAAATCTGTGCCATCGGGCTTGATGCTGAATAGATCGAAATCGTAGGCCGTTGGCAGCATCAGAATAATACGTTTGGAATCGTTCGACCAAACCGGCTGGATCGGGAAGCCATGCGGTGTGAAGTCGCGCATGGAAAACAACCGCTGTGTTGCCGCGCCGCGCACATCCAGCACATACAATCCTTGCGAATCGCCCTCTACCACCAGATAGGCCATATACGCGCCATTGGGCGACCAATACACTCGACGATCCGTACTGGCGGGTAGGTCGATCACCTTGTAACGTGTCCCGGCATCGGCGGAGGAAATGTAAATTGATTCTGAGTTGTTCTGCGGTTGCAATGTGCCGGGCGTCCCTGTTGGGCGCGTGTCGTTGACTGCAATGTAGCTAACCCACATCCGTCCAACGCCATCGCTGACCGCTTTGGGAATGTCCACCTGTTCCAGCTTATCACCCACAAAAGCCGGGGTTGGATAAGGCGAAGGGGTTGGTGGTGCGGGCGTTGTCGGCGGAGGCGGTATCGTCTCTGTCGCGGTTGGCACAGGTGGCAGGGTGGGTGCAGGCGTCGGCGTGACGGTTGGAATTGCCGTTGCTGTCGGGAGGGGTGTATCCGTTGGCGCAGTCGTTGCGGTTGCGCTCGGCGCGAGAGTTAGCGTTGGTTCTATGGTTGGTGATGGGAGTGCCGCCGGGAAATTGCACGCCGAAAGCAGCAGAAGCATCCCAGCGAAAAGGATTGCTTTTGAACGATTCATTATTTCTTATACATATACGCGCGGATAGTGTGCAGAATGATCCCTGTGAAGAGTGTGAGCGCTCCGACGATGCACAGCGTCATGGAGATGATCGCCGTCCCGGTGGCAAGCTGATAGTAGCGCCAATAGACATCAACCACGCTGATCGCTAGTACAATGCCAATCGTCATGAAAATAGTGCCGGGAACGCCAAAGAAGAACAAGGGGCGGTTCTGGGCAACCATGCTCATGATACCGTTCAAAACCTGCACTCCCTGTTTGAATGGGTTACGTTTGGGCTTTTCATCATAATTGACACTAATCGGGACTTCATGCGTGGCGAGGTTGTATTCCTTCACCAGAAATTGCATTTCCGATTCTACCGAAAAGCCCGACGTGCGGAAGCGCAGATTATCCAGCGCCCGCCGCGAAATCGCGCGGAAACCGCTTTGGGAATCGGTCAGAGGTACGCCGGAAGCGATATTCGTTGCCATTGTGAGCGCCTGCTGCCCCGCGATGCGCCATTTCGGAGTATTGCTTTCTACACCGAGGAAACGCGAACCCACCACCATATCGGCCTCGCCATCGAGAACCGGGCGCAAGATTGCCGGAATATCGGCGGCGTCGTGCTGTCCGTCTCCATCAAGCAAAACAACCACTTGTGGATCGTATTCCCGAACTTTCTCCAGCCCGGTATTGATCGCGCCTGCTTTGCCTGTGTTGGCCTGGCGGATCACCGTTGCGCCCGCTGCTTCGGCGATGTTGGCAGTTTCGTCCTTCGAGCCATCATCTACGACAATGACAAGATCGACAAAGCGCCGTGCTTTGATGACGACGCTCCCGATGAAGCGCTCCTCGTTAAAAGCCGGAATCAGGGCAATACTGGTTGTACGGGTCAGGGTTTGCATAACATCACACTCTGCGCCGAATTGTAACACGATTTTGCGAGGTGTCTCCCACCGCTGACCCTATATTTAGATGTACGATGTGGAAAAGTGCTAAAATCCTCTGCCTCGAAACCGTCCATTTGCCATCATGGGTGCTACACTGTAATCAGAGAATCCAGGTTAATACAGGAAAATGCAAAACTTTATCGCGGTTCTGCGATCAATCGCCTACATGCGACATTATTGGAAGGCGACTCTTCTGGCCTTCGGCAGCCTTTTGGCGGCGACGGGACTTTCATTAACTGTCCCGCCTGTCTTGCGAACGGTGGTGGATCAGGGCTTGCCTCACTCGTTCAACAACATTTTATTCAGCGGGCGCTTTCTTTCGGAAGGGATGAAACTGGAATATCCCAATTCCACCCTGATTTTTCAGGCAGCACTTCTGCTACTCTGTTTAGGTTTATTGCGCGCGACGGTTGCTTTCGGGCAGCGCTATTTTGGCGAACGCCTCAGCCACTATGTCGGCTATGAAATCCGCGACGATTTTTATAATAAAGTACAACATCTGCCATTCACCTATCACGATCAATCACAAATGGGTCAGATCATCACGCGCGCCATCACCGATGTGGATGCGGTGCGTACCTTCCTCGCGCAAGGGTTGATCGATAGTGTCAATATTGTGTTGCTCATCACCGGGACATCGCTGGCGATGCTGTCAATCAACGCGCGTCTGACTGTGTTTGCCCTGATCCCTGTGCCAATTATCGCACTCGTTGCGATACGGATGGGGTTCATCCAGACCCGGAACTGGACGCGCGTCATGGAAGGCATGGGCGGACTATCCAACCTGCTCGAAGAAAACGTCATCGGTATTCAGGTCTTGCAGGCGTTCAACCGCGAACAGGCCGAAGCGC
This sequence comes from uncultured Anaerolineaceae bacterium, assembly GCA_964432445.1. Classification (GTDB taxonomy): domain Bacteria; phylum Chloroflexota; class Anaerolineae; order Aggregatilineales; family UBA2796; genus JBBRMW01. The sequence continues at coordinate 6,345 of CAYSOC010000153.1, read as the reverse complement.
GGCGCTGGGCGAAGATCAATCAGGATTTGTATTACTGGCAAGTACGCTTTACCGAGACATGGAGTACCTATTTCCCGCTGATGGCGTTTCTGGTAGCATGTTCGACAGCGCTCATGCTGTGGGCAGGTGCGCCACAGGTGATCGACGGCACAATCTCTATCGGGACGATTGTCGCGCTCAACGGCTATATCCTGTTGATGGCACTCCCGGTGCAGCGTCTGGGATTTGTTGTGCAACAGTTCAGCAGTGCCAGCAGTTCTGCCAAGCGTGTCTTTGAGGTGATCGACGAACCTGTCGTGCTGGATAACAAGCCGGGTGCGGTAGAACTACCGCGCATTCAGGGGCATATTCAATTTGAAAATGTATGCCTGCAATATCGCAAAACAACCCCGGAAGCGCTGCACGATATTTGTTTCGAGGTGAAACCCGATCAAGTGATTGGAATTGTTGGGCCGACAGGCGGCGGCAAAACCAGCATCATCAATCTGATCCCGCGTTTTTATGATGTGACCAGCGGGCGAGTCGTGATTGATAATCACGATGTGCGGGATGTAACCATACAAAGCCTGCGTAGCCAGATCGGAATCGTCCTACAGGAAACGTTGCTGTTTACTGCCTCCATCCGTGATAACATTCGCTTCGGGCATCCCGAAGCTACCGATGAAGAGATTATCGCCGCTGCCAAAGCCGCTGATGCACACCGATTCATTTCCGAAATGCCAGGAGGTTATGAGACATTGATCGGTGAACGCGGCGTAACGCTCTCTGGCGGACAACGGCAACGTGTGGCGATTGCGCGTGCGTTGCTCATTGATCCGCGCATCCTGATCCTGGATGACTCTACAAGCAGTGTCGATACGCGCACAGAAGCCAGCATTCAGGAAGCCTTACAGCGCCTGATGCAGGGGCGCGTGACGTTCATCATTGCACAACGCCTCAGTTCCGTTTTGCACGCCGATCAGATTTTCGTGGTAGAAAGCGGGCGCATCGTTCAACGGGGCAAGCACAGTGAGTTGATTACACAATCGGGGGCATATCAGAATTTGTATCACGTCCAGCTTGCTGATCAGGAGCGCGTGCGCGCGGAAATCGAAGGACTGACTTCGCAATAGGCGGGTAATTTGAGTGTTGTCCGCAAACAAACCCGGATGGCAGAATTCCAAATCGCCATCCGGGAGGAATGGGTTAATCTGAAATTCAGCCCGATTTTGTAATCGGCAGTATCAGATCATATTTGAAATCAGTCAGGTTTTGCACGACGCCATTCTCATCAAAATACACCGTATCTTCGATACGCACGCCATAATCCTGATCAGGATAGTATAACCCTGGTTCAATCGTGAACACGCTACCCGCCTGCAAATTTGCACCGTATTCGTAGTTGCGGAACGAGGGTGCTTCGTGGACGTTCAGGCCGAGACCATGACCCAGACTGTGGAAATAGCCGTCGGGCGATCCCGGATGCGAACGGCTGGTTTTGTGTCCGAGCGACTCGAAATAATCATTGACGCGCGTCTGGTATACCGTGCCGTTATCCCCAACCTTGAGCGAATCTGCCACGATATTGAATGAATTCATGACCTGATCATAGGTTTTCTGGACTTCCGGGCGTGCGTACCCAAGTGACCAGGTGCGCGTCATATCATGGAAATAGCCTGTCTTGAGCGAACGCGGGAAATAATCGAAGACGATACAATCTCCCAATTTGAGGATATGATCGTCCTGACCTTCGCCATGTCCGGTTGCGCCCTCGCGTCCCGGCGCGAAAATCATACCGTCAGCGTTCTCCAGCCCTTTTTCCATATTTTGAGCGCGCACAAAGGCCTTCACGTCGCCAACGGTCAACGGCTTGCCCGCGCTATCGACGACTATCCCATCGCCGTTGGCGCGATGGCTGATGATATATTCCCATGTCGCGGCAACGACAGAACTGGCAAGTTGTCCGACTTCCTTGAGCGCTTCGATTTCCTGCATATCCTTTGTGCCATATGCCTCCCCGAACAGTTCTTCCAGCTTGAAATCTGTGACCAGTTCAACATCGGGAATTTTCGGAATCACATGATGCACCAGCCAGTTGAAACGCGCAAAGTCGCCCGTCCCGACAAAGCCGACCCGTCCCCGCAATCCAAGTGTGGCGAAGATGTTCATCATCAGTTTGGTGTTGATGACTTCGGGATTGCCTTTATGCTCTTTCTGGATATCCGCATAGCCGAAATCATACGGCGTATAGACTTTCAGACCGCTTTTTTCCGCGATTTCCTTTTCCATCGGGTTCGCCATCACGACGGCAGGTTCGCCGCGCTTCTTCATCACCATCGCGGAGGCCTGCGCACCATTGAGCATATAATTACGGATCATGTTCGGTTCTTCGCCGCCATAGACGAAGAGAACATCTACATTGTATTTTTCCATCAACTGATCGAGATCGCTCTTCATTTTTTTCCTCAAAATTTTTCGGGAGTTTTAGACAGGTTTCCAATAGAGAATACCATCATCGTGCGGATCACGTTTGATCCGCCCTTGCACTTCCAGCATATCCAGATGTCCAAGCACTTCGGAGAGGGTCAGATAGGCGTCGGAGGGGTCGGCCTTTGGGAACAGTTTTTGTGTCAACTCATAGAGCGTGTGCGGCTGACCTTCAAACATTCCGAAAATCCTGTCGGCGCGATGACGGTGCATCTCCAAACGGCGCTCTACCAGTTCGCGCACATTTTCCACAGGTTCGCCATGCCCGGTATAGGCGATCACCGGATTCAGTTCCGCGATACGTTCCAGCCCGTGTATGTAATCGAGCAGGCGGCGCGGGCGTTTTTGCCCCGGTTCGGGCGCTTCGATCAAGGGGTTGCTGCTGATTTTTGCCAACAGATGATCAGAAGAGAGCATCACGCGCGATTCCGGGTCAAAGAGGACGATCAACCCGCCAGCATGTCCCGGCATGTGATAGACCTGCCAGTCATGATTGCCGAGATAGAGCGTATCGCCTTCGTCAACAGTACGCGCTACCGAAACCGTCCCCATCATGGATTCCAGATAGTCATCGACATGCTCGATCACATCCAGCACATCCTGCGGAACGCCAACCTGCCGAAATGAGGCATCAATAAATGTCCAGTTCCGTTCGCGGACAGCGTGCGGCATTTCCAGATAGGGAACGCTATAGGGATGCGCAATGATTTCGGCAGCGCTGATCTCCGCAATGCGCTGCACCGCGCCGAGATGATCGACATGGTGGTGGCTGATGATGATGCGTCCGACTTCCTCGATGCTGTGGTTGATTTCGTGGAGTGCTTCGGAAAGCTGACTGATGCTTTCGTCGCTGTTGATGCCGCAATCAATCAGCGTGAGTGGGTCGCCCGGAAAGACAAATACATTGACTGTTCCGACTTTAAATGGCGTAGGTAGCGGAATCTGGAAGAGATCGGGAAGGATGGTCGGTTTACACAGGGGCATAAGTTCACTGACTGGTCGTTTCGGTAGCTACAGGTTCGGTTTGCGGTTTGCTGCGTACAATATACGTCCAGTCGCCCTTTTGCGTGACTTCGCCGCGCTGGTTGAGCAACTTCGCGGAGACGGTCACGAATCCACCGCCTACGGCCTTCGATGCCCGGAGTTTGGTCACGATCAGTTGTAATTTCACGGTGTCGCCAATGAAGATCGGTGCGCGGAATTTCCATTCTGTTTCTGTGAACGCGACGACTGTGCCTTCCAGAAAACCAAGCTGCCATGCCAGGCCTGTGGCTACCGAGAAGCCCAACGCTCCATGCGCGATCCGTTGCCCGAATGGAGTCCCTTTGGCATATTCGGCATCGGTGTGGAGCGGGTTCGTATCATAGGAAAGGCCAGCGAAGGCGACAATATCGGCCTCGGTGATCGTGCGTCCGCGCGTCTCGAACGTCGCGCCTTCCTGATAATCTTCAAAATAAATTCCAGGCATGTAACGGGAAGCCTTCCATAATTTCCTAATCGTGTCTTCCCATTATAGCGCGGAACAAAACACTTGCCCGAATTCGAGACTTTACCCTGCTTCAAAAACGAATTTATCTGATTAATTGTTGGGCATTATCATAGATTTGGTTGTTGCCAAACTCAATTAAACTCTGTATAGTTTGAAATGATAGTTCAAAAATGAACAAGCGACCTGCTCACCTTAAATAAGGAGCTTTTGCACATGACCCACATTATCACCAGTCTCTGCCTGCGTGACGGCGCGTGTATGGAAGTCTGCCCGGTAGAATGTATTATTCCCGGCCAGCCCGAAGCCGAGTGGCCCTGGTACTTTATCGACCCGGATACCTGCATCGACTGCGGTGCGTGCGTCCCGGAATGCCCCTTTGAAGCAATCTTCCCGGAAGAAGAAGTACCGGGTGCGTATGAACTCGCGGATGGTCAGGAAGTCAAGCCGATGGTAGGCGATAAGTATGCCTCGCCCGGCACGATCATTGACCTCACCCCCGACATCCAGCCCAACTACGACTTCTTCCAGAAAGGCCCCGGCTACGCAGCGCGTGGCTAGTGGTTATAGAGTCTGAAGGCGAGGAAAGGGCGTTGTAATGACGCCCTTTTTTATTGACTGGATTCCCTCCTTGCCCGTCCCCACCATCAGTCTGGAAACCGATAGTTATTTCAGTTCGGGTTAAAAGGCTTGTCCGGGAATGATTTTCAAGGGAAGGCAAACGGTTGACTCACCCTAAATCCCTCCCCGCCAGCGAGGAGGGACTTCCAAACCCGCGCGCCCCGGCTCCTTTTCCCTGCTGGCAGAGAAAGGGCGGGGGAATAGGGGTTCATCTATGCCTGTAGTAACTTTGCTCCGTTCCTGGATAAGCCTTAAAGCGGCGGGAGTAAAGAGGTATTGAAAAATGTGGGAAGATTTCAGCACATAATGTCCCCGGCTTTGCACCGGGGATGATGATCATAATCCCTTACGAAACAGCAGTCTGTTCCAGGAGTTCCGAACGGTGCGCAGCGAGAAAATCTGCAACACGAATCGGCTTTTTCCCGGACAGTTCTTCTACGACGTTCGATACCACATCACATCTACCCTGTGCTGTTGCTATATCAAAGGAAGCGAACCCCGCTGCCAGCGGTGGCGGCAAACCAGCCGCAACCATATTTTCAATCATAACGTCCAGTTTCAACGGTACATAGGCGATTTGTCGTCCGGAAAGTTCGCTGGCGATTGCCGCCAGGTCAGCCTGCGAGAGCGATTCCGGCCCGGTGACGTTCAGGACACGACGCCCCGTGAACGATGAAGCCAACGCTGCCGCCGCTGTCTGCGCGCAATCTTCGCGGGTAACATAACCAGTCTTGCCATCCCCACAGGCATTGTACAGTCCGCCCATCTGGATCGCGCGGGCGAGCGTCGAAATCAGCATTTCGGTGTAGATATTGTTGCGGAGGATCGTCCAGCCCATTTTACTGTTTTTGAGCGCGGTTTCTGTCCCATAGTGATCCGGCGCAAGGAAGACAGGCGAATCCGGTTCCGGGTTGACCAGAGATGTATAGATGACATGGCTTACGCCTGCCGCGTCTGCTGCTTTCACTGCCGCAAGATGCTGCTCCAGACGATGCCCTGGCTTGTCCAGTGTATCGGTACTGATCAACAGCAGGCGATCCACCCCGGCGAATGCCTGAGCCAAGGAATCGGGTTCATCAAAATTTGCATAGCGCACGATGACGCCGCGCTCCTTGAAATCTGCCAGTTTTTCCGGGGAGCGCGTGGCAGCGATAATCGTTCCCGCATTCGCTTCCAGCAATAACTCTATGACCCGACGCCCCAGATGACCAGCAGCGCCCGTGACCAGCAAGACAGGTTGAGTGTTCGACATAGCATTTCCTTCAGTTCCAATTTCCAATAGTTACTATAAGTGACTTACTGTATAATGGGAAGCAGGCACTTTAAAGTAAGGTGGTTACCTGATGGAAACAAGATTACCGGATGTATACGCTGCCGATTGCCCGACCCGGCAGGTACTCGACCTCATTGGCGACAAATGGACAACGCTTATCATCATTTTGTTGCAGGATGGCGAAAAGCGGTTTTCGGAATTGCACCGCCGTATTCGCGGGATTTCGCAAAAAATGCTGACACAAACATTGCGCAGTCTGGAACGCGACGGGTTGATTAGCCGGAGGATATACGCCTCTGTGCCGCCGCGTGTGGAATATAAACTCACAGCGCTGGGCGAGACGCTTTGTGCGCCGCTCTGTGCAATTGTGGATTGGTCGGAAACACATATTGGAGAGGTAACGGCGGCACAAGTTCAGTATGACGCGCGTCAGCGTATCTCTGGCTAGAGTCTGTCATGGACTTACCAAGCTGAAAGCTGGTTGAATATAACAACGACG
>CAYSOC010000152.1:12390-16582 GCA_964432445.1 uncultured Anaerolineaceae bacterium | reverse complement strand
GAAAAAAGATGATAATATCCGTGCCTCCAAAACATTCCCCGAATTGCCTGTTATCCCTGATCTAAGTAAAATTATCAATGCTGTTGAGCCTCGAACAGGCGAGGAATTCATTACTTTGTCCTTTCGTATTCAGGATTGTTTTGCTGCGAATGAATTGAACCGTGTTGAATTGGAGGAACTTGTAAAACTTACCAGATTAAACGTGGATTTGAGCGCCGAACCTCTCAGTCGATTGATTAGCGCCGAACTTGCCCATAACCATGATGCGCTTGCTTCCGTGCTTTCGTTAAAACATAAGGAGTTCTCTAAATTTGTTTCACAATTGTATCAAACTTGTCTAGATGTGTCGCTGGAAAAAGCAGCCTCATTAACAAAAATTCCTGCTTAAAATCATGATTTCATGCTACAATGATATAATAGTTCTAAGTGTTCAGATGTACCTGTCACCACTTTTTTCACGGAGCATCCAATGTTTACTATTACATCGAAAGATTTTGCAGTATGGAGCCGTCGTCTGGAAATTAGCTTGGAATCAATTAACAAAGATGACCTGTTTGTTGTTATAGAACATCTGATCACTTATGAACATAATTATGTGAATAGAAAAATACTGAGCATCACCGAGAAAAGCGAGATTGCAAAACACTATCGGGAGTTAAACGGGAATAATGAGTATAAATATCACTACGGGCGACTTGCGGATAAGCTCTTGGAGTCGATGGCAATGGTGGAGTGTTTATTAAATATTGCACATGAATATTCTCAACGCTCAAACGTAAACACGAAAACAACATGGGAAAATCTTATAAGAGAACTCAAGGAATTTAAGAAAATTCTACAACCTGAACCTAAACCCGACTACCAAGCGCGCGATTTTGCGGCAGCTTGGGCTAAGGTAGGCAAAGATTATGAGCGAGTTCGAGCAGATACGCCAATTAATGAACTTAAAAAGCTGCGTAGAGGCAGTGTTTTAATGCTAATAATTGTTAATGAACATGATATTCCTATGGGAGTTATTACAGAAACAGATTTGCGTAACATTTCATCTGATAAAAGAACTGCATCTGATATAGCTGTACAAACAATTATTACCTTTCAGGAAGACGATTTAATGGAATTGGTCTATAACAGACTTCATGAAAATAATTCCAGCCCACGCATCGGACAGGTGGTAGTAGTTCAAAAAGATGGAAAGCTACTCGGAGTCGTTTCTGTAGAAGAAGCACGGTGCTGGAAAGATGGCGAGACGCCGGAATAACGGTTTCTCTCCTTAATTCACACTGTCCACAATTTTTCAATCCAAACCCTAACCAGATCCTTTTGATTTTTAGACCAAACGTTCTTGACAATACAGAACATCCGGTCTACAATAGTCGATGTAACTCAGCCGTTCCAGCCATGCGCGATGGTTTTGGAACAGATTAGAGTCGGGACATGGCAACCCGGCACGCTTTTCCCTCTGGACGGGGTGGGTGTGCCGGGTTGTTATGTTTATAGAATTTCTGATGTGCGCGGTTCGGCTCCGGTTTTCAGCGATTCGGTGTCAGAGTGATGGGAGATGGCTGCACGCCGCCCGTGTTCAAAAAGTTGAACCACTCCCCTCGCAAATCGCCCGAACTCAGCAGCACATAAATCACCAGTGTTGCCACCAATATCCACCAGATCGTTTGTAATCGTCGCGCCCGTTTTGGGTTCATGTTCGCGTACCCTCGCCACAGGGTTGTAAATATCCTGTATATGTGTCGTCAGAAAGGAGTCTCTATGGGTTTCCTCAGTCGGTTTTCGCTGAAGGCGCGGCATCCACCTGTGCCACCTCAACATATGAGTCGTATTTTGCGGGCGATTGCGGATCACAATGATTATCGTGTTCCCGAACCCGCCAACGTCGCAGAGCATTATCTGTTCTCGCCCTGGGTGCATACCGCGATTGCGCGCATTGCCGAAGCCGGGGCGCTCGTACCGTTGAATGTCTATCAACTGGATGGCGAACAGCGGATCGCAGTCAACAATCACCCACTGGAACGCCTGCTGCGCGCGCCGAACCCGATGCACAGCGGCTTTGACTTGCTGGAAAGCACCCTCGGCACACTGGAACTCTATGGCAATGCCTACTGGTATCTGGCAGCCTCGGAGGGCGGCGACCCGGCGGAACTCTGGCCGTTGCGCCCGGATCGCGTCCGTATCGTACCGGGCAGGGATCGCACTGTTCAGGGCTACGTCTATACGGTAGATGCAACCGAAGTTCCGCTTGAGCCGGAAACCGTGATTCACTTCAAGCGCTGGCATCCGGCGGATGATTTCTATGGACTCAGTACACTCACGGCGGCGGCGCTGGCTTCGGTCACAGATCGGGCAATGCAACGCTGGAACTACAACGTGTTCGGCAAGCAGAGCGCGATTCCATCCGGGATTGTGACCATCAAAAACCATATCACGGATAACGAATTTGACCGTATCCAGCGCGAATGGACAGAATTTCATGGGGGTGGCGAACGACGTACCGCGTTCATTCGCGGCGCAGGTGAGATCACATGGAATCACATTGGCCTGAATCAACTGGAAAGCGATTTCCTGAATGGGCGGCGTTTCAATCGGGATGAAATCCTGCATTTGTTCGGCGTGCCTTCGGCGCTACTGGAAAAAGACGCCACGCGCGCCAACGCTCTCGCTGCGCGCCAGACCTTTCTGGAGCAGACCATCTGGCCCAAACTGGTGCGCATTTCGCAGAAGTTATCGCAAGACCTCGCGCCCTTCTTCGGCGCAAACCTGTTGATCCTGCCGCAGGAAATCCGGGATCGGGAATCGGACTTGCTGGAATTGCAGACCGCGCGCGAATACCTGACCGTGAATGAGGTACGAACGCGCTACTTCGGCCTCTCACCGCTTCCGAATGGGGATCGGATCGCACAGCCTGAGCAAAGGACAACGAGCGCGACAACGTAGGGAAGATGCAAGCACCAAAACACGAAATTGTGTAGACTAAACAGGGTACTATTCTTTTTCACAAGGGGAAGTTCCTGTTATGGCTATCCAGTTTCCACTCAGTATTCGTTTCAAGCTGATCGCCCTCGCGCCGCGTATGTTCGTTGATGACCCCAGTGGCTCAAGCGTCTGCTATGTTTCCCAGAAGGTCTTCAAACTGAAGGAAGATATTCAGGTCTTCACCGACGAATCACGAACCACCGAGATTTACCGGATCAAGGCAGACCGTATCCTCGACTTCAACGCCAGCTATGCCTTCACCGATTCGCGTACCGGGGAAAAGTTTGGCGCGGTCAAGGCGAAGGGCTGGCGCTCACTGTGGCGCGCGACCTATCCTATCGTGGATGCGTCTGGCACGGTCACGCACACGATCAAGGAAGATAACCCCTGGGTGAAGATGGGCGATGCGCTGTTCCGCGAAATTCCGATTCTCGGCATTTTCAGCGGTTATGTGTTGAATCCGACCTATACCGCGAAGGAAGAAGGCAGCGATAAGCCTGTGATGAAACTGCGCAAACTGCCCGGTTTCTTCGAGGGAAAGTTCCAGTTGGAACTGCTGGATGAAACCCTCTCCGAGCAGGAAAAAGTGCGGATCATGCTTAGTTTCCTGCTGATGGTGCAGTTCATGCGCAGCCGGGGCTAATCAGCCGACCTCTATAGACCCGGCGCTGAAGCACCGGGCTACGATCAATTTCAATGTCTCACAATCGCTATGTCTGCTTGATCTATGAATCTCGGAAAAATATAGATCAAGCGCGTCTGCATCAACCGCAGTTTTGTCAATGTTTATAGCCCGGTGCTTTAGCGCCGGGTCTGGTAGTCGATTCTGTTGAGATGTTTCGGGTGATCAAATCTATCCCCGATAACGTCCCGAATTTCGGCTCAACGCGATAGCATCAAAACTTACCCGCCCGATTCCCCTCTCTGTTTGCGGAGAGGGGACAGGGGTGAGGTCAATTTCAAACCCCGTCCAGAACCACAACCCGTCCGATAACAGGAGAATACCCCTATGCACACCGTCAAGGCGCTCGACGCCGAAGGGACGCGCGTCGGTGGCTACCTGATCGCGTGGGGCGACCCGGCACATCGTGACCTGCACCGTGAATACTTCACGCCGCAAACTGACCTCGCGCTGGATTGGTTCACCCATCGTCCTGTCCTCTATCATCATGGCCTCGATCCCGATTGTGGCGCGGAAGCCATCGGCGTG
>CAYSOC010000152.1:0-12380 GCA_964432445.1 uncultured Anaerolineaceae bacterium | reverse complement strand
ATACCGTCAAGGCCGATTCGATTGGCCTGTGGTGCGAGGCGCAACTCGAAAAGCATCATCGCTATCTGGTCGCGCTGCGCACTCTGGTCGCTCAAAATGCGCTCGGTTGGTCGTCAGGAAGCCTGCCGCACCTTGTCCGCAAATCTGCCGATGGTGCGATTCTGCGCTGGCCTCTGGTGGAAGCCAGCCTTACGCCGACACCCGCCGAACCTTATGCAACGTCCGTCGCCGCGCTCAAAGCGGCCTATACCTCGCTCGGTTTGAACCCGGAAGAAGTGGAGATTCTCGCTATGAATGATCAGATCAACCAACTCACCGATACGATCAACGCCCTGACCAACACGGTCAAGACGCTGCAAAACCCGACGCCCGCACCGTACAACAGCGGAGCCGTGAAGCGGTTGCCGACGCCCGCCGAAGCGCCACGCCCGCAACACATCGAGATCACCCGCGCCACCCGCTACAGCGACCTGAGCGCCTCCGATATGTCGTTTCTGTACGAAGTCCTGAGCGGTTCGCCGCGCGGCTGGCGTGCCGACGTTCCCTTCCTGCGCGAACTGGCAGACAAGACGCTGAAAGCGGTCAACACAGGCAAACTGCCCGTCGAAGCTGCCCGCGCTATCAAATCCAACGAATTGGAAAGCCTCGCCCAGACGAACTATGGTGCGGAATGGGCAGCGGATTCGTGGCGCGCAGAACTATGGAGCAAGGTGCGGCAGGATAACGTCATCGCCCCACTGTTCAACATGATCGAACTGCCAACGAACCCCTATGAACTGCCGTTTGAATCCACCGATCCGACGGTCTACTATGTCCCGGAAAGCGCCGATGCCAGCCAGCTTTCGCCCACCGGGAGCAACATTCCGATCACCAAAGTGGGATCGGGCAAAATCACCATGAACGCCAAGAAGCTGGCGCTGCGGCTGGCGTGGACGGGCGAACTCAACGAGGATTCGATCCTGCCTGTCGTCGGCACGTATCGCGGACAGGCGATCCGCGCGATGCAGAACGCCATTGACTACGCAATCCTGAACGGCGATACGGCAACCGTTGGCAACGCCAACGTCAACTATGTTGACGGCACGCCCGCCGCAAACTCCAAATTTCTGGTATTCAACGGCATCCGCAAGTATTGCCTTGTGACCCACGCCGGGCAGGGCATGGATGCGGATTCGCTCCCGACGCTGGATTTGATGCGTACCGCACGCTTCAAACTCGACCCGGCCTATGCCCTTCGTCCCCGTGAATTGGCCTGGATTGTCGATGATCAAACCTATAGTAAGCTACTCGGAATTGAGGAGTTCGCCACGATGGACAAGGCGGGTGCAGCCGCGACGAACCTCACTGGACAGGTCGGCGTGATCGATGGTGTCCCGGTCTTTGCCAGCGCAGAGATGGGACTTGCCCGCGCCGACGGCATGATCAGCAGTTCGAGCATCAACAATACCTTTGGTTCGGCGGTCATCGTGGCGCGTCCAAACTGGCTGGTCGGCTATCGTCGCCAGGTGCAGGCAGCGGTGGAATATCTCAGCTACGCCGACGCCTACCACCTGACGTTGACCGCACGCCTCACGCTGGCGTCGTTCGATGCCGCATCCGCTGCCATCCTCTACGATCTGGAGGTCTAGCCGATGAGTATCCAGAACTCGGATTATCTCTCCACCACGACAGGCGTGCAGGTGGTCGCGCACGCGGGCGTTGTCTATCGCGTGATCCTGAACGGATTCAGCAACGCCGCCACTATTTCGCTCTATGATGGCACGGACGCCAGCGGTTCGCCTTTCCTTGTCCTGCAAGCTGCCACGAACAGCACACAAGCGCTTGACCTGGCGCAGGGCTTCCGCTTCGACACCGGCCTATACGCCGTCGTGTCGGGGACGAATGCAAAGGCGAACGTGCATCATGGCTAGCGCTCTGAACACTTATGCGACGCTGCACGCCCTGCAAACGCGGCTCGATCTGTCCAGCCCGACAGCGGAGGAATCCGCGCGACTGCTGGCGAAACTGCGCACCGCCAGCGCACAGATCGATCTGCACACCGGGCGACGTTTCGCGCCGTACTATGCCATGTTTAATTTCGACTATCGGCGGGCGCTGTGGCTGACATTCAATGGGCGCACCCTGCTGGAATTGATCGAGGTGATCAACGGCGATGGTACGGTCATTCCGCTGGATGCGGTCACGCAGCTGGGCGATCCGCCCTATGCGCTGGAAGTCGATGGTGAGACCGCGATCTTCACCTTCATCCGGCAGCGGGCGCACGCGATCAGCATTAGGGCGCTGTGGGGCTATCACCCGGATTATGCGAATGCGTGGCGCGGTTCCGGCGCGACATTGACCAGTTCGCTTGATGCGTCGTCCACCACCCTGGCAGCGAGTACCAGCGGCAGCGATGCACGCGGAAATTCGCCACGTTTTCAGGTTGGGCAGTTGATCAAAATCGACTCGGAATTTCTGCACGTGATCGAGGTCAACACCAACAGCCTGAAAGTGATCCGCGCCGCCAACGGTACAACTGCCGCCGCGCATAGCTCCGGCAGCGCAGTGGCAATTTATACACCGCCGCCAGATGTGACCGAGATCACGTTGCGCTGGGCGGGCTGGTTGCTGCAACTGGAAGATTCCGGCGACTATGGCGGGGTTGCGGGCGGGACGATGACAGCGCAGCGTGTCGCCCCGGTATACGTTCCCAACGATCTGATCGAATTGCTGGGCGCGTATCGGATGGCGTAGAACCACAACCCGGCGCTAAAGCACCGGGCTAAACTCAAAGATAGGACAACCCCTTTGAGTTTAGCTCCGCTATATGGAGGCTTGTCTGGAAATTACGTTGGTAAGGGAATCAAAATTCCTTATCACGAACGCTTCTATGGAAACAAGCCGCCAACTTATCAAATTAAGGCGCGTAGTACGCCCTATCCTTGAGTTTAGCCCGGTGCTTTAGCGCCGGGTCTGCCAATCAATTCCCGGCCAAACTGTTTGCGTCGGGTCTGCTAATCTGAAAGGAGACTAACCCAACATGCCTTCCGGCCCTCTACATACCGCGCTGGATGCCCTCGCTGCTCTCAGCGTACCGGGTATCCGCACCAATTTCGCACTGGACGCCATCCCCGAAAAAATCACACGGGCGCAGCTTCCGGCGCTGATCCTCGTCCCGATGCTGGACGCCACCCGTCGCCGCAAATACGGTGAATTCGGAATCGCGTCGCCATCAGGTTCGCAAGGACTCGCCAGTTATCTGATTACGCATCTGCTGCTCTATAAAGCGGTGGGATCGGGACTCGGCGCGCGTTCATCGCTCCCCGGCCTTATCGATCTGGTCGATGACTATGCGGCTACGTTGCGCGCCGATTCACATCTTGGCGACACACTGTTCTATCCAGTCAGCTATTCGGTGTTCATCGCACCAATCAACTTTGCGGGCGTCGAATATCACGCGGCGCAGTTCTGGCATACGCTCACGATACAGGCGTAATTGATCATGGCTACGGAATTTGCGCTCGAAATTGACTGGACAAACGACGAGACGTGGGTCGATGAAACCGACTGGTTGATCGAATGCCGCCTGCGTACTGGCATGGAAAACTCCGCACCGTTTGCGTTTACTGCCGCGCCGGGGCGTTTATCGCTGCTGCTGGATAATCATACGCGCCGCTTTTCGCCGGAAAATACCGATAGTCCGCTCTACGAGAACCTGCTGCCGCGTCGTCCGGTGCGCCTGACTGCCAACTCATGGGTGATCTTTCGCGGCTTTCTGGAATCAATCCAACCGGAAGCAGGTATGGATAGTACGCGCCGTGTCACTCTGACCGCCATTGACGCGATCACCTTGCTCGAAGAAGCCAGAATCAGCCTGCCGCCGCAAACCGACAAACGCGCCGATGAACTGATCGAAACGCTGGTGAACACAGTTTACACGCCGCCGGATACGGATTATCACGCCGGATCGGAAACCTTCGAGATCGCCGCAGATCGCTGGAATGCGGATCACACCACCGCGTTGGAAGCTATCCGCGAATGCGCCGCCAGTGAGTTCGGGCGTTTCTTTATCCAGCGCGACGGTGTGCCGACCTTTCTGGATCGCGGATCGTTCTTCACTCCACCTGATCCGATCATGACGCTGGACGATCACCCGATCACAATGGAAGTTACGCAGGACACCGCGCAGATTTTCAATATCATCAATGTAATCGCGCATCCTCGTGATTTCGTGGACGATGCAGACGTTCTGGCACGCCTGAATCATCGCCTGATCATCCCGCCAATTGGCGCAGATGGCCCCGGCGTGCGTCGGATTCGGCTGCGCTTCCGGGATGTGGCAACCGGACAGTTCATCGGCGGGCGCGAACTGGTCGATCTCGAACCATTCACGGATTATCGCCTGAATGAGCAACCGGACGATTCCGGGGTGGATTACACCGATTCGCCCTATGTCATGGTGGAGGTGGTCGAGACGCACGCCACACATATAGTGGTGGAATTCAGCAATAGCGCTCTGGGGCGGCTCTTCGTGAATCTGTTGCAGGTGCGCGGTTGCCCCATCACCAGCTATGACCCGCTGACCATCACCGAAGAAAGTACCGACAGCCAGAGCGCCTATCAAAAACGCACGCTGACGCTGGAACTCCCTTTGCCGACCAATTCCACCCTGCCGGAATCGCTGGCGGTCTACCTGCTGGATCGTTATTGTGCGCCGTTTATGCGTCCGTTGCGCCTGACCATCAACAATGTGGATGAGTTGGACGGGATCAACCCGTTCGCGCCGAATCTGATGGCAACCGTTCGTGTCAGCGATGCCCAGAGCGGTCTGGATGGTGTGTTGTGCTGGATCATCGGGCAGGAAGCGCATATCACGCCGCGCGGCTTCACGCTCACCTATATTCTGGAACGTGCCGATGATCGCCTGTATTTCCTGCTGGATACGGTTGGCTGTGCCGAACTCGATACCTATACGCGATTGGCGGTTTAGAAATTCGGACGAGCGTTCCCGGTGCTGAAGCACCGGGCTATGAGCAATGGATCAGTTGTCATGGATCGAAACTGTGGTTGATCTATCGGCACTACATTTTTGATGAATTACGGTCATAGATCAACCACAACATTCCTTTACCACAATTTTGCTATCGATCATAGCCCGGTGCTTTAGCGCCGGGATCAAGGAAAGGAGAACACGATATGCCCTGGAATACCCCGCGCACATGGCTACCCGGCGAGGTCGTCACAGCGAGCCTGCTGAATGCCCATCTGCGCGATAACCTGAATGCGCTGCTGGCGGGTCGCCCGCTGGCCTTCACCTGTCAGACGGGGAGCGCCGATTACTCCACCAGTTCGACCAGCTTTGTCGATGTGGATGCAACCAACCTTGCATTGACCATGAACCTGAACGGTTCGCGCGCACTGCTCATTGCCACCGCACTGATTGTCGGGTCGCAGAGTGATAGTATCTGCTATCTGGACTGGTCGGCAGATGGTGCGGCACGGGCAGGCGGCTCGAATGGCCTGATTCAGAGCGCGCTCGGAACGACTGGTGCAAACTTTCAGGCCGTGACTGCCATCGCTGCGTTCAGTGGACTCTCGCCCGGTTCGCATACCTTCACGCTGCAATATCGCGGCAACGGGAACGGGAACGCAAAGGTGTTGAATAACGGTCAGGCGGTTATGCTGTTTGGACTGGAGATATAAAAACATCAATGTTCGGGCGGACAGAAACCTTCGCCCGATACAATTTCACGGGTTTTATCATTTGACTATCAAGGAGGTAAGACATAAAATATCGAAAGTCCCGGATGATACTTTATGGTTATTCGAGATACACTAGTCTGAAATTGTCGAGGTTCATATATCAACCCGATTGAGCAGCAATCGTTTTTTGAGTCCACATTATCCGGGTTCACTACAATCCCAGTCAGAAGGCCTGCGGAAACTGACCTCATTCCGTTAGGAATCAAATCAATTCTGGTAACAATCGGATTCGGTTCATCAGTTGTAGGACGAACGTCACCCTGATTAAAATCAACAAAAACTATAAAATTATCACTCATAATAATTGAACTCAGACCGCTACTCCCTGTGGCTTCAGGATCGTCAAGATTATACATTTTGAAAAAAAGTTCCCTTGCTTCTTTTATTCGCGTTTTTCCCGGTGTGATCCCAATCCAGCACGGCAATTCACACATATCACCCAAATGAAGCGCGACAATTTCTTCCGGCAACGGCCTAGCGCGCCCAAGTACCGTCATCGCCCCGATAACCAATACAAATACGAATGTGAAAACCAATATGGTCGCTGATAATTTGATCACAATGAACATTCCATGCTTGATTTGCAAATCTCCCTAAGTGGGCAAGCCGTTGTGCTGTTTGGTCTGGAGATATAGAGGATGACGGGCATGTCTGTAGATGTGTCCGGTTCAGTCTGGCTCTGTGAGGCTTCGGAATGATTCATGGTAAACAAATTGATATGTTCCAGCACCGTTCCAGCGATATTTTGCATTAATTGAAGCATAGTCTAGTGCTTTTTCCGAGAAGGAAAACGAGTATATTGGTCTGAAGTTAGACATATTGATGATATTTATCTGATTCATGGAGAGCAATGCTGGAGATTCAAATTGAAACCACTCTTTCCCTATTATCAATTTGTCTGAACCATATATGGGGTATATGTATGCTGGTTCTCCTAAAACACCTGCCACATAACCAAAAGGAATTTTAGAAGGTGGTGATATGCTGAAAAAAATGACTTTGATTATCCAATTTGAATCATATGGGGCAGGATAATCATAAAAGTATTTATTGAACCCAATGGTCAATTGCGTTCCATTTGCCGCTGTTGCCATCATGAGGGCGTTTGTTTTATCAAAATTCACTGATTTTCCATAGACGCTGGTAACGATTACCCGTGCTTCCTCTATCGTCGTTTTCCCCGGCGTGATGCCAATCCAGCACGGCAGTTTGCACATATCGCCCAGATGTAGAAATGCCACCTCTTCCGGCAACGGCGTGGCACGACCAAGCACCATCATTACGCCTGTCAACAACGTAAACACCAGCGTCAATATCGCTATAGCTGCTGATAATCTGATCACGTTGAATGTCTATTCTACCTCCCTATCGGAACCATAGGGAATGTCCATCACCAGATAAAAACCAAAACCACGCCATTTGCTATGATAGTCAAAAGTTGTGTCGCTGCTTTTCCTCTCGGTCAAACGAATCCAGCTTACGAACTGCACCATCGTAATTCCCTGAATCCTTTGAATCTCATCATAATTTACATTCGTGCCATAAACATCATCCCGGAGAAAACTAACCTCTGCCCAGCGATTTAGTACGGTCAATCTATCCCAATCATTCGCATATTGTGGGACATATTCCGGTCTAATCAGATTGTCCGTCACATACCCAAGCGGAAGTCTGAGGCCGTCCAGTTGCGAAAGGGTGATTGACGCGATTGTGCCAGCGGGGTAATCGGAGTCCTTTCGCGGACGCGCCACGACATCAACGACGAATCGCCCGTTGATTTTTGCGGTATACGAATCAGCGACCTCATCAACAACAGGTACTAGCTTCCCCTGAAAATAAACTCTGGAAAGGATTTCCTTTGATTCCTGTAGCGTTGTCTTGCCGGGCGTGATGCCAATCCAGCACGGCAATTCACACATATCGCCCAGGTGCAACGCGGCGATCTGCTCCGGCACGGGGCTTGCCCGACCAATCAACGTGGTTGCGCCTATTGCAACGATGAAAATCAGCGTTGGCAGGGGCAGAAATTTCAGGAATCTGATCATGAATCGCCTTTCATATCATGGCCTTGTGCAGGACACATCATAATAATATGCGAGGCCAATGGGATAACTGTGCGTAAATTGTATGGATTTTGCCAGTGTTTGTTATGGTCGCGGCATGGCGAACGCGCTGGCACGATCCTCAACCTTGCGGTACATTCACAATCTGTACCATCCATAGGATTTGCGCAATGCCCGATAATCCCGCCGATGTGCGCGTCGGTGATGTCATCCAGAGCCGAAAAATGCACCCTTGCGGCGGCGATCAATGGCGCGTCTATCGTATTGGCGCGGATATTGGTCTGCTGTGTTTGACCTGTGACCGCCGTGTAATGCTCCCCTATCGCCAGTTTGCGAAGGCGATGAAACGCTATATCTCCCGCGCAGGCGCACCGGAATCAGCCGAATAACCTCATGCCAAAGCGAATTTTGATACTCATGTCGGACACAGGCGGGGGACATCGCGCCGCTGCCGAAGCGATCCGCGATGCACTCTACCAAAAATATCCCGGCGAAACGACGGTGGATATTGTCGATGTGTTTGTAGAATACAGCGGTTGGCCGTGGAAGAAAGCGCCGGAGATGTACCCGGTGTGGATCAATCGCGGCAAGTTCTCGTGGCGCGTTGGCTATCACATCAGCAACAAGCCGCAACAAGTCGCCATCATGAACGCCTATGTCACCAACCGACTCGCGCCGGGGTTGCGCCGCATGTACGCCGAACATCCCGCCGATGTGGTGGTCAACGTGCATCCGTTCATGGCAACGCCCGCGCTGCGTGTGCTGTCAAAGCTGCCGAACCGTCCAAAATTTATCACGGTAGTGACCGATCTTGTTTCGGCACATGGCATCTGGTATCAACCGCGCGCAGACCGGACGCTTGTACCCTCACAGCCAGCTTTTGAGATTGGACTGGATTGGGGCGTCCCGCCGGATCGGATGCGAATTACCGGGTTGCCGGTGCATCCACGCTTCGCTGCCGGGTTGATTGCCAAGACGGAAGCCCGTCAAAAACTGGGATGGAATCCCGATTTGCCCGCAATTCTGCTGGTTGGGGGTGGTTCTGGCATCGGGCCGTTATACGAAATCGCCACGCAGATCGACGCGATTGAGCAATCCCTGCACATCATCGTCATCGCAGGGCGCAACGCGACGTTGAAAGCCGAACTCGACGCATATCAATGGAAACATCCCGCGACGATTTACGGGTTCATGACCAACATGCCGGAACTTATGGCGGCGTCTGATGTATTGGTGACAAAGGCAGGCCCGGCAACCATCAGCGAGGCGTGTATGGCTGGCTTGCCGATCATCCTGAGCGATGTGATCCCCGGTCAGGAATATGGCAACGTAATTTATTTGACAGAAAACGGCGCAGGCGTCTATGCCAACACGCCCGAAAAAGTGCGCGTCACGCTTGCCGATTGGCTCTCACGCGGGAAAAGCTATTTACAGGAGCGTTCAGCGGCAGCGCTCAACCTCGCCAAGCCCGATGCCGTTTGGACGATTGCCGAAGAGATTATGAAGGCTGGAGAGCCATAACCTCATTCAAGCGGCACTATGAAACGATTGATCATCTGGATCATTGTTCTGACGGTTCTGTCTAGCGGTGGGATTGCCCTCACCAAACAAAGTGGCGGGACTGCGCCGCGACCTGCTTTTGCTGAATGGTTCACCTATCCTGATGGTAAACCTTGCCCGATGCCATGCCTGTTCGGGATACGCATTGGCATAACAAAACTGGATGAGGCTGAAGCAATTCTGAAACAACATCCGGGAGTGCGAATCACGCGGAAATTCGGGGACGATTCAGACCCTTCTGGACGGACAATGTTTCTCAATGGAGATACTGACACCAGTGGTCATCTTGAATTAGTCCTTGAGCCTGATTCTGAAAAAACGCCAGAAATAGAACATATGCGGCTTTATCTGATAGGAGATATGTCTGGGAAGACTACCTTTTACGATATATTGCTCGCTTTTGGCTACCCGGAAGGAGTACATCCAGCTGCCTTCGACACTGGTTCGGTGATTGGATCACAATATGAATACTTCAATGAGACTGTCAGATTTTCCCTGGAAACATTCAGATCGCAGGATTTATGCCAGTTTGAGCTAGGGGAAAAAGTCATCCTGATCTCACTATATTCACATAGGTATAGGCGCAACCATTTTATAGGTGCAGAAGAGTTTTATCCCTGGGCGGGCATCACGAACAATACCTATTGGGAACGCTACTATAAATACAAAGAATATTATAGTAGCGAGAGATACGGTTATTGTAAGCAATAACGGCCTGACTGATCATCGGCAATTTTGTGTCATCGTTTAAATTCCCCTTCCGACGGGTTTTCCACAGATCGTTTATTGATTGTGGATAACTTTTCCACAATTATATTGATTTAGTAGTAGTAGGGCTGTGGAAACTGTGGATAACTTTCAAAAACGCCCCCTTGCGCCGGATGACTATCACGAAAAAAGTTTTCCACAGGTTTTCCACAGTTTCCACATCTTTTATTTCTAATACTACGCGGCTGTCAAAGCGATCCCCAATATATAGGGGTCAAACCAGTTTATAACCATCCTGTGGCGGGCTATCTCATATGTTCTTCAACACGCTGTTTAACATTGGAATAGTGTCTAAAAAAGTTATCCACAAGAACAAATTTTCTGTGGATAACTTTTCAAAAAACTGTGGATATCTATAGCGTTGGTATATTTTCTGTTTTGGTTGCGTTATGAACCGGCATAAATGAGAAGCATTGCCCCCTATCCCCCGCCCTTTCCCCGCCAGCAGAGAAAGGGAGCCAACGCGCCCGTCTGGAAGTCCCTCTCCGCTGGCGGGGAGGGATTTAGGGTGGGGTTAATTGGACTTCTCAGACAGTCTTTGAGGTGAAAAACCAAAAGCCGCGATACACTTATCCGCAAATGGGCAAACTGATCTTATCTACCTATAGAGCAATTATTCCGGCGACTCTGCTATTTCTGGCAGCACTGGCCTGTAGTGCCGACGACATTGTTGGACAGCGACAGCAGGTTCCAACTCCAACCTCTATCGCCTTTTCAACAGCGACACCCGGCGGGCGTATCTCGGTCTCTCTCGGCACACCGAACGCGCCATCGGGTGGAAATGGCGGCGTACCAACGCAAGGCGGGCAAATCGTCGCCCCGGCTGCTACCGCTACCGCCAACGCCGCTGCCAGAAGCGCCGCAACAGCAACGGCGGGCGCTGCCGCAATTGTGCCGCTGTTCCAGCCGAATGAATGTCCATCCCCCGCTTCGCCACAGACGCCGCTTCGACCTTCTTCATTCGGATTATTTCCACAGGCTATCGCGCTGTTTCTCTCGGCTGGTGGTGCGCCGACCACGCTGGAAACTGCGTTGCGTGCATGGGGTGCGGTTGTGGAAGGGCGCGGTGTGGTACAGGCCGATACCGACCTGACGGGCGACGGGATCAACGAAATCATTGTGACGCTGGTTGATCCCAGTCTATATCGGGCGAACGTCCCTGCCCCCGGTCAGATGTTGATTTTCGGGTGCGATCAGAAAGCCTATAAACTGCTCTATGGGACGCCCTATAGCCCGAACACGATTTTGCCGGAACTACGGCGTGTCGGGAATATGAACGGCGACGGACGCGCACAGATTGCCTTCACCCAACAGGTTTGTACGCTCGGACAGTGTACGCAATCCATGCAGATTCTGAACTGGAACAGCGTTATCGGGGCGTTTGGACAGTTGAACGATACGCTGATCGATGCCACCAATGCGCGCGTACAGATTGGCGATGTGGATGGCGATGGCCTGCTGGAAATCACGATTACGTTTAACCCGCCTGCCGATGTGAACGCCGGGCCATATCGCCGCGTTGTGCATATCTGGGATTGGACGGGCGCAAATTATACGCTGGCAGTGATTCAGAAAGACGCGCCGGTTTATCGGATTCATGCGGTCTATGATGCTGACGCCATGCTTCAGGTGGGAGATTTCCGGGGGGCGGCGCGTGCCTATGACAAGGCGAAGGACGACGCCAATTTTGTAGCGTGGTCGCCCAATGATCCGCTGGTGCTGCGCGCATTGGTGAACTATCGCAAACTGACGATTTATGCGGCACTCCGCCAGACCAAAGCGCTTGACGATCTGGTCGTCGTGATGCAGAACGAAAACCCGCCGGGGAGC
Organism: uncultured Anaerolineaceae bacterium; assembly: GCA_964432445.1. Lineage (GTDB taxonomy): Bacteria > Chloroflexota > Anaerolineae > Aggregatilineales > UBA2796 > JBBRMW01. The sequence continues at coordinate 417 of CAYSOC010000152.1, read as the reverse complement.
GCCACCGAAGGCTGGGGTCAACTCGCCACTACGTTTGGCGAAGCCTATAAAGCCAATCGGCAGTTGAAGCGGATGTGCGCGGCGGTGCAGACATTTTTCGTCACGCGCCCGGATTTACTCACCTCTATTAATATTTACGGTCTGGCGAATCATACATACACGGCGGCAGAACTTTGTCCGTTCTAACGGAACGCGGCGCTAAAGCCATCACGCCATGATCAAAAATCAGGCATCAGCAGCGATCTTCATGTGTGACTCTGGTCGATAAGTATCCAGCGCCCGTCCGGGCGTCCCTGCGAAGGGGCATTTTTGTTAGGTATATAGCAAAAACCCCGGAGTTTTCTCCGGGGTTTCATTTAGTCTTAACGACTGAACAGTGACAGACAAGGCAACCGCGAACGGCAGGCGGTTTGTAAG
>CAYSOC010000151.1:0-16982 GCA_964432445.1 uncultured Anaerolineaceae bacterium | reverse complement strand
CTCGGCGCGTATCCTCGCCTTTTCCGTGCTTTCCAGTCGGGAGTCGAATTCCAGTCGGAAAATGTACAGACCGATAGTCAGGACAATCAACGAGAGGATAATGTCGATAAGTACGGCAACCGCCGGATCGCCCGTGTGTACCGCTTGTATCGGAATAACGATGATCATCACAACGGTTGTTGCACCGAGTAGTATCCAAAGAAAATTCCGGGGAACAACCAGCGTACTAAAAAGAAAAACGATCATAAATAACGGAACTGTAATGCGCGCGTAGTATCCAGCCTGCCACAGAACCCCAAACGCATCTACCAGCAGGGTGAGCGCAAACAGCCATGAGGCGGCAGGCAGGTTCCGCCGATGTACGGCGAATACCGATGCCCCCATCCCAAGCGTACTGAAAATGACGACAGGCAGGAATGCTGTTCCCTCGAACAAACTGGCGGGAACGGACAGCATAGACAACGAGAGCAACAGCATAATGAGCGACAAAACGCGGACAGTACGCTCGCGGAAGCGTGTCGCCGGGTCATCAATGTGAGCAGCAAACCAGCTCAACACACGCTTGCGCAACGTCAGGAGGGGAACGCGCTTGTGTGCGATTCCCTCTTTTGTAACAGCCAAACGCTGGGCATTTTGTGGAGATATCACAGGATTATGACCCGATTTTGTTCATGTCTGAATTATTTTACTGAGCATACCATATACCTGGCCCTACCAACCGTCCCAAACCTATAACACCTTCTCCACATTCAGCATAATATTCGCGCAGAACCTCTAAATCTTCTATCGTATAATCGGCATTATCTTCGGGCGCAACATGCCGTAAAAACAAGTGATCGTAGAGGATACGACGCATCATCTCATCGGTAATATCCAATGGTAATCCCGTTGTGAAATATAAATCTGTGCCGTTATCGAGCGTCGATGGCAAAACCGCTCCGACAGCCATGCCGCCACCACCGATATGGATTTTGATTTGTTCTGGTCCTTCGGGGAACGTTACTTTCCGTAAATCTTCGGGAGAAGGCAGATGGTTGAGCCTGTCACGCAGGATGGCTGTGCGCGTGATGATTTCTTCGAGAAAACTACCCGCGGTATAACCAAACAATAACAACCGTTCTCCTTCCGGCGTGATACTCCGCAACTCTTCATGCACCGCGATCAGACCATCGCGGATGGGTTCTGCCGCAGGTGCAATATCATAATCACCGTAGAGCCGGGACTTGATATTCCATTTTTTGTAGAAGGAAAGATAGGGTTCACGCAGCAGCGATTGGCGGGTGGATTCCAGAAAGAACTGAACCATCATTGGGCTGCGTCGAAAATTGGGCGGGAATAGACTGGGCGTAAGAATAGCATGGACACCCAATGAATATAACACCTCGAACGCATGAATATAAATTTTGGCGCAGTGCATCATATAGGCTGGAAAATTTGTAATGCGTCCATTTTCTTCAGGATGTTGCAGGAGATAGTGGCGACGTGTGCCGTCCGAAGTCAGCAAAACGCCAATGCGATGTTCCCATACCTGTGCTGCGATGTCTGTAGCGGGGAGTGCCAACCATTGTTCGAGTGTGATTTGTTCCATGATGCTCATTTGCTGTGATGAAATACCGGTTGATATGCGCACCAGTGTAATAGGGTTCGGAAGACAGCGGGATCACAAGGATTTCACAGTTAGCGAAGGTTAGGCGTCGATTTGAAAGGTTGTGCGATCCGGCTTTTGCTGCTAATCTGTTAGCGAGGGTTATTCCGGGAACTCAACACTAGTACAGTTATGAAAAAACGACTTTTATCATTGCTGGTGGTACTACTGGCACTCACTGCCTGCAACATTAATAATCAGGTTGTTTATCCAACAGTGATTGTTTCGATTCCGGCGACAAATACGCTTGCTCCGGTGGTTACCTCTACCCAGAAGTTTACTGCAACCCCCATACCATCGCCGACACCACTGGCTTCGCCTACCGATCCGATGGAAACGGCCACGTTGCCGCCGACGTTCGTTGATCCGCCGACGCCTACCTTCACTGCTACCGCGATGATCAAGGGGATCACCAAAGCAGACACTGCGCAGGTCAACATGCGCTCCGGGCCAGGAACAACCTTCAGAATTGTGGGAACACTCAAGGCAAGCAGCCCACTTATGGTTATTTCCTCTTCCGAGGATAGCAAATGGAACCTGGTACGCCTGGATGATGGTACAGAAGGCTGGATACTCGCAGAACTGGTGACGCTTGCCAATCCAGCCGCCGCTGTTCCCGTTATGTCCGTCGCAGACCTGACACAACGCGCACAGCTTGGGACAACCATTGCACAAACGGCAACCGCCCTGATTCCAACCGCCGAAGGTACAGTCAGCATCGCAGCGGGTTCTGCGACACACATTCCGCGTATCCAGACAGCAACAGATGTTCTCGCCTATTGTGACCAGCGCACGGATGCGACCCGTAATCGTAAATTCAATCAGGGACAACCTGTCTATATCTTCTGGTCATGGATCGCCAAAACGCCAGAGCAGATGAAAGATCATCTGAACAATGCAAACTACGTCGTAAAGATTAACGATCAGGTGTTGGGTGATTGGGCGCAATATTCCACAGCGGTGATCAAGCAGGGCAACGGTACATACATCACCTACTGGTTTGTTCCAATTGGAACACCCGCCCCCGGTAACTACAAGATCGATTTCAACCTGACATGGAAGGCAGCGATCAACGACGGTACGGATAACTATGGCCCCGGTACGGATAAACCAGCAGACACCGGAACTTGCAGCTTCTCGGTGAATGCGCCGAAGTAGGCCATGATTATGACGCCTGCTCTGGAATTTCTGCTGCTGGTACTCAATACCATGTCGATGGTGATTTCGATGAGCGTGCTGATTCTGGCGCTCTGGCAAAATCCCGGCACGGCAGTTGGGGCGGCACTGGTGCGTTTCCTGGGCAGTCTTGTATTCCTGAATGCCAGTGTTGCGGGCATGTTCATCAGCATGATCCTGTATGGTGGGGAGTCGAGTCTGGGGCGATTATTCAACACCCTTTCGCTGACGGCCTTTGCATTTACATCGCTGATGGCTTTCGGCCTGATCGTCCACGCCGCAGACAAAATGAAAGAAGCGTTACAGGTGATCAGCCGCGCCGGAGTGGTTGGCCTGCTGGTGATGCAATGGCCTCTCTGGAATGGTCAGCTTTTCAATGAAACGCCCATCGTTGCCGACATGCTGAACATCTACAAGCCAGCGGGCATTTTTGCCGGAGCGATCAATGGCTTCTATGTGTTTTTGGGGATCATCCTCGCGTGGCATTGGCGGCGACGCATCAACCAGCCGACACTCATCATTGGCCTCATGGTTTTGCTGATTGGCGAGGGGTTGACTCTCCTGTTCCCGACACTCAGACGAATCGCGTTTCCTTCGATCATCTCTTCCATCGTGGGAACTGTGATTGGCTATCTGCTGGTACGGATGCAGTTCTTCAGTCCGCTTCAGATGCGTGTCACACAATTGGGCGCTGTAACCACACTTGCCCGAACAATGGCAGAAGGCACTCGCCTGCAAGATGTGCTGGATGTGGTCGTTGCGCAGGCACAGATAGCCATCCGATCCGATGTTTCGATTATCTGGCTGGTTGATAGTGATTACAAATTGGTAGCAGCGGCACAACGGGGCGGCCCAAATGTACGTGGGATTGTGCTATATCCCGGTCAAGGATTGGCGGGGCGTGTCCTGCAAATGCACACGACAATGGAAACTGCGAATTATCGGACATGGGGTGGACATTCGGAGCAGCTTAAAGATATGCCCTATTACGCCAGCCTGAGTGTACCTATGCTGGATGGCGATGATATTGTCGGGGTGATGAATGTCCACCAGACCGAACCGGGGCGCGTTTATAACGAGCATGATCGGCGGATCATAGAGATGTTGGCGGCGCTTGGTGCGCTCGGTATCTCACATAAAAAGCAACGGCAGGTACTCGACAATCTCCGTCTCAAAGTAAGCGGCGAAGAGAAGCGACGCACCGGATCGTTGTATTTCGATGAAAACGGTACACTTATTATCAGTGATTCGGCAAAAGGTGCGTGATGGCGGGCAACGAGCAATTAGATAATCTGATTGGACAGCTTCAGGATACAAGCGATCCGCGCAAGCAGAAGAAATTAATTAAACAGATCGCGGCACTGGAAGACCCCCGTTGTATCATCGCGTTGGCAACCCTGTATAACAAGTCGGACGTTGATCCCGGCGTAAAGCGTGAGATCGCTTCTGCTTTGCGTGTTTTCCGCCAGATGGAAGCAGCAATCAAAGGGACATCCAAACCAGCCACAGTCCCAAAAATCGAAAAACCTGATCCCGACAAAAAAGCAGATTCGGCGCGCAAGTTGCCGCTAACCAATGAATTGCTCGAACGCTTGCGAACAGTGCTGATAATTACATTTGTGTTATCTCTGGCAGGCAATGGCGTTTTGATTGGGGTGCGTGCGCTCAACGGCCCGGATACCCCAATAGACGGGCAGAATGTAGCGACTGCGCGCAATTTGCTCACGGAATCCTTTCAATCGCGCCTGAGCCAGATTCGCATGGACGCTTCATACTTGCGCGCACGCTGGCAGGAAATTAAAGCAGCCGTTCCCTACAAATGTGAAAGCAGCCCATTCACGAAAGTCGATACGGTGCGTCCATTCAGTGTTGACGTAAAAATCTATCCTGATTATCAGGAAATGAATGCGATGGTCAACGAGGCTACCCGTAAGGTGATTCCACTACGGGATCAATGGACGAATATCTGCAAGACGCCAAACGACAAGGGCGTTTACAAAAGCATTGACGGTCAACAGAAAATTGATGAAACCGATCAGGTTTTTCGTTCGGTAGAACAAGCCGAAATTCGCCTTGAAAAATGGATCAATGCACCTATAGCGACCTATTACCCCTCGGAAACGCCATCGCCCGTACCGCCATCAGAAACGCCCATTCCGAGCGCGACGCCGATTCCATCGAATACGCCAATCCCGTCACCAACACCGATCCCAAGTAACACTGTCCCGCCGACTGCCGGCCCAAGCCCGACGCCTGTGCCAGCGACAGACGCGCCCGGCACAACGCCGAAAGCACCGCCTACCAATGCGCCGCTGGTTTCGCTTCAATTTCAGGGGCCTGCCAGCTTTAACCTGAGTGCGTTGAAGACCTATACCTATAAGGTCACTATCCGGTATTCAATTCCGGTTGCGAATAAACCATCGCTTTCCGGGTCGCTCAAAATTCAGGTGTCACGGGCAAAGGATGCGCTGACAAATCGTTCCATTGCGCGCTACGATGTGGATATGTCTGAAACCGGAACCACCTTCCGCGATATAAAGAATCCACTGATTATCCTGAACAGCAAAATCACCTACTACCTGAAAGATGGAAAATACTATGCAGACACAATCTTGCCACCGAGCAAGATCGGCTGCGTTGTAACCCCAGCGACAGAAAAACAGGTGGCTGCCTTGCAGGTTCTGGATAACTATGCCCTGACCGTACCGAACTACACAATCGCCAGACAGCAGAATCAGGGTAAATATCTGAACAATACCCCTGCATACCTTTATCTGTTGATGATTGATGATTTCACGAATAGTGGTGGAAAATCACCCGTTATCAAAGGGCGTGTCGAAGGCTATATCGACGCTACCGGGCTAACTCATCTCTTTACCATCACAGCGCCGCCCGAAGGTAACGCGAATGCACAAGGTGCGTTCAACTACAGCTATACCTATGAATTGACAGAACTGGGGCCGGATTTGGATAAAATCCGCATTCCCGTCTGTAAATAGGCTGCATTGCCCGCTATCGGGTAACATCATCAAAATTGCGAGGCGGATCGACGGTTCCGCCTTTGCTTTGCCTCTGACAGTACAAATTTGGAAAAATTTTTATTTCTGGCAAAATCTGTGTCTGTTTGGGTGAGGTTTTATTGCGACTATGATGGATGCTACCTTTTCACGTCGGCTTTCAATTTTGACAGGCTTGCTTATCACTGTCGGAGCGTTGCTGCTGGCGCGTATCGGGTCTTTCCAATTCCAACTGGATACGGCGCAATATCTGCAAAATGCGGCCAGCAATGCCTATCACACTGCCCGCGAACAAGTCCCGGATCGGGGACGCATCTATGATCGCAATGGCGAACTCCTTGCTGGTAATGAGATGTTTTATGACATCGGCATCAGCCCGAACCTGATCAACGACAAGAAAGATGCTGCCAACCGCATCGGACGCATTCTGGGAATCGATCCGGCAACCCTTGAAAAGACCTTTCTGGAAAACGACAGCCCCTATATTCGTCTCACCAATAAACCGGCTTCCACCGAAATCGCGCAGAAAATCGCAAAGGAAGATATTGTCGGCGTCCGGCTCGATCCGATTCCGCGTCGTACCTATCCACAGGGAAAACTGGCTGGCCCAATCATCGGATTCTTCGGCGCAGATGGCAAAGGGTATGTTGGCGTCGAGGAACACTGGAATCAGTATCTGGCCGGACAGGTGCGCTTCACGGACGAAAGCCCGATTCCATTTGAGGTCAACGCCAACAATCGCCCGCAACCGGGCGACGATATTTACCTGACGATTGACCGCAGTTTGCAGGAACTGGCTGAACAATCGCTTGAGGAATCACTCAAAGAGCTAAACCTGAAAAGCGGTTCAATCATCATTATGGACCCGCGCAATGGCGAGATTCTGGCGATGGCAAATTTCCCATCCTTCGATCCAAACAACTATGCCGAAGCCGCCAAACTCGGTACGCTCAAAAATGCCGCCGTGAGTGACCTTTATGAACCGGGATCAGTTTTCAAAATTGTGTCGATGGCTTCCGCGCTGGATTCGGGCAAGGTAAACCGCAACTGGACGTATATGGATCGCGGCGTGATGAACGTTGGCGGTGCGGCGATTTATAACTGGGATCGTGGTGCGCACGGTTCGACCAGCTTTGATCAGGTCTTGATCCACTCATGGAATCTTGGGACGACCAGCGCCGCGATAGATATGGGCGTAAAAACCTTCTATGATTACATGCGGGATCGCTGGGGCATTAACAGCCGTATGGGAATTGACCTCGGCGGGGAAGCAACAGGCGTTTTGCGTCAACCCGGCGATATGTTCTGGACAGACAGCTTTCTGGCAACGAATAGCTATGGGCAGGGATTGCAAATCTCACCGCTCCAGATGATCAGCTATTCCAACACCATCGCCAACGGCGGACAGTTGATGCAACCGCATATTGTTCTCAAGCGCGTTCATGGCGATCAGGTCATCCACTCTGAACCGTTCGTGATGCGTACTCCCATCAGGAAGGAAACCGCCGATCAAATCCGCGATATTATGGTGCGCGTCGTCAACGAGGGTGAAGCGGATAAGGCAATCGTGCCGGGGTACAAAATTGCGGGCAAGACGGGAACGGCACAGCTTTATAACCCGGAAATTGCGGCGTATGATCCTATCTTGCAAGAGAACACCTTTATCGGATTCCTGCCTGCCGACGAGCCGCGCGTCAGTATCCTGATCAAATTTGATAACAGCCCGGACTATGCCAGCCAGACTGCTGCACCCGCTTTCTCCAAATTGGTAAATCGTCTGGTCGTGCTAATGAACATCCCGACGGATAAGCAACGGGCAGCGCTCCGGGCAGCAGGGGGCAATACATGGGCAATCGCCGGAGCCGCAACTAAATGACAAATCCGCTTTCATTCGCGCTCACACTTGGGGGCATCACCTTCCTGTTCACGGTAATCTGGGGCGGGCCGTTCGTGGAAATTCTGCGACGGTTGCGCATTGGGAAAAACATCCGCCCGGAAGAACCGGAGAGCAATCAGCGAAAACAGGGGACTCCAACAATGGGCGGCATTTTGATCCTTGTTCCGGTGCTGGTGATCACGCTTGGTCTGAATCTTGTGAGCGTGATTCGGCAATTGACCGGACTTTCTATCCTGCTGCCATTGTTTGTATTGGTCAGTCACGGCATTCTGGGTGCTGTCGATGATATTGAAGGCGTCCTGGGGCGTCGTTCCAAAGGGTTGGGCATCTCGGCGCGTACAAAATTGCTGGCACAGTTTGCGCTGGCGTTCATCGCTGCATTATTTATGTCAGTGGTTCGCGGCGGTGTCAGCTTTGCCAATGAAGTGTATATTCCGATCCTGAGCCTTACGATTCCTCTCAGCCCATTAATCTATATCCCGATTGTGATGATCGCTATTGTCGCCAGCAGCAATGCCGTCAACTTCACTGATGGACTGGACGGACTGGCAGGTCTGATTGCTGCTACCGCTTTCGCTGCCTATGGCATTATTGCGTTCCTGCAAGGCCAGACCTATCTGGTGCAATTTTGCTTTATTATGGTCGGCGCATGTTTTGCCTTTCTCTGGTATAACGCCAGCCCTGCCCAGATGTTCATGGGCGACACCGGGTCACTGGCGCTTGGCTCCACGCTGGCGGTGGTCGCGCTCATGACCGGACAATGGGTAATCTTTCCGATCATCGTCATCATTCCAGTGATCGAACTTCTCAGTGTGGTCATTCAGGTATCCTATTTTCGGATATCGGGCGGTCAGCGTGTCTTTCGACAATCGCCCATCCACTATCATTTTCTAAAAGGTGGCTGGAGCGAAACGCAGGTTGTGCAGCGATTCTTTCTGGTCAGTCTGCTTGGAGCAATTATCGGGATTGCGCTGGCGTTGATCGGGCGCTGATAATAATACATCGGTACGCCTTGCGTTTGACGTAATTATGATATATTGGACGGTAGTCCATTTTTATCATCATGCGGAGCGCTGTTTTGAATCCTGAATCGCAAACTGCACTCTCTGAAGCTATCTTACGCACCCTTATCTATGCCGATGTTTTCAATTTCCCGATGACGGCTGCGGAAATTCATCATTTCCTAATCAATCAACGTGCAGCATTGATTGATGTAGAAATTACGTTAGGCGCATCGAGGTGGTTAAACGAACGTATTGACTGCATCGAAGGTTATTACGTTTTGCGTGGTCGTACCCCGATTATTGAGGAACGGCAACAGCGCGAGAAGTTTTCCGAAGCGCTTTGGCCTGCCGCGCGACAATATGGCGCTGTTCTGGCAAAACTGCCTTTCGTGCGGATGGTTGCGCTGACAGGCGCACTCGCGGTACGCAACGCTCATAGCGCCGAAGATGATCTGGACTATTTGATCGTGACCCAGACCGGACGGGTCTGGCTGGCGCGTGCGTTTACCGTGTTGCTGGTGCGTCTGGTGAAATTACGCGGTATGACAATCTGCCCGAATTATGTGCTTTCCGAGAGTGCATTAACCCAATCTTCGCACGATCTCTATATGGCGCATGAAGTCGCGCAGATGATCCCGATCTCTGGTTTTTCGATTTACCATAAATTTCGTGCAGCCAACCGCTGGACAGAAACGCAGCTGCCTAACGCGATTGCGCCCTTCTACCCGGAAGAGGAAGCGAAACACAGTGGCCTGTTGAAATTTCTTCTGGAAAAACTGCTCGGTGGTTTCATTGGAAATAAGCTGGAGGATTGGGAACGCCGCCGCAAATTGCGCAAATTTGCCAGCGAATCCCGGAAACCCCATACCTCTGCACAACTGGATTCCGAACACGTCAAAGGGCATTTCAACGATTATGGCTACCCGACCCTGAACAAATATCACGCACGTCTGATAGAATACGGATTGATGCCTTCTACTACAATCAAGGAATGAAGTCTTGAGCAGTAATCCACCCCCGACCCTGAATGCCCGTCGCGGTTTTATTCTTGGGATTCCGATCTTTCTTGTGCTTCTGGTTTCTGCGGTGATTGTTTATTTCATTGCAGGCGCGATTGGCTGGTCTGGTAATGGGCAAATCATTGCGGCGATGTGTGCAGGCCCATTCGTGGGGTTTGTGGTGATCGCTCTGTTTTTCGGCATTGTTCGCCCAAAAGTGGTCTAGTTGGATTATCTGCTAAAGATTGCTATCATCAGCATCCTGGAAAGGATGTTCGATTATGGATTTAGCCGAACAGATCATCGACACATGGAATATCAATAACCGCATTCATCTATACATGCTGGATGCGATTCCGCCAGAAGCGCTCCCCGGAATTTCTCTCAGCAAAGGGCGCAGCGTAGCGCAACAATTCGGACATATCCATAATGTCCGGTTGATGTGGCTCAAGAGTGCCGCGCCAGAACTGCTGGAAGGCTTGAACAAAATTGAGCCGAAGCAACCTGTCACCAAAGAAGAACTGCGCGCGAACCTCGAAGCCTCTGCCAAAGCAATCGCGGAATTGCTCAGGCAAGGGATAGCCGCCGGAAAGATCAAAGGATTCAAACCCTATCCTGCCGCTTTCCTCGGTTATCTGCTCTCCCATGAAGGTTATCATCGCGGCGAGATCGGAATCATCCTCACCCAAAGCGGACACCCTCTGGAAGACAAGATCAGCTATGGTCTGTGGGAGTGGGGCGTCCGATAGCAAAACAGACGCCACGAACCTCAATATTTCCTGAAGAAAACAGGTGCAACCTCTTGTTTGTGGTGACCATGAATTTTTTATGAAAAGAGGTTTCTACCAATAGATTTTTCTTCACAGGACACTATCATTGTAAATTCAGGCAAATAGTCCGAATTCAGTCAGCACCTGTACGGATAGAACCATGCGTATGTCACTCATAGTCACGCTTTTGTTTCTTTTTCGTCCGATAAACACCTCTTCCAGTTCATTAGCGCTTGCGGGACGCTGGCATGGCGGGCGGATGGCATCGGTGGCTGTGGTTGATGGAACACAAATCACGTATAAGCATTCGGCGGTTAACGAAGGTTGGCTGGAAGTTGTACCATGGATAGTTTCCGGGGTGGGTGCATTCGGTGCGGATATTGATGGAGACGGGCGCGACGATAGCATTGTTTACGCGGATGGAATTATATTTATCCGTTACGCATCGGGTACGACGGAACAACGAACCATTCCGGCGGGGCGAAGCGTCTTTGCGGCTGATTTCAATGCTGATGGGCGATCAGAACCAGGTACATATGATCCGGCAACACGTACCCTTTATTATCCCGATGGGCATACTGAAGTGCGATCTACACTGCCTGTCGGCGTCGTTGGGCTTGGCGGGAAATGGGACTCCAGCGGTCCAACGGTTGCTTTTTTTAACCCGCAAACGGGCGATCTGATTAGCGCCACCGGGTTGATAACACACCGGGGACAAGGCCAACCCCTGGCAGCGGACTTTGATGGGGATGGTATTACCGATTTTGGACTGTATCAATCGGGTACAGTACATATCTGGTCTAATGAAATTGCAGCACCAGCAACAGTCACCTATCAATTCGGTCAAAACGGTGATCTGCCAACAACAGGTCGCTGGACTGGTAGTGTACTCAGTTTGCCGGGAGTTTACCGCCCCTCTGATCAAAAGGTGCATCTATATACGGGACAGGTGATCAACGCAAGCAGTATCAGTGGCATGGTTTCAGGTGTGATTTCAGGAGATTGGTGGGGGGAAGGGCTGGATCGTCCAGGATTGTTTGTTGCCCCAAACCTCTTTTATTTGTACCGATCAAATGGAACATGGGCATCTTATACTTGTGGTACGGTTGGAGGAATGCCATTTGCTGGCAAGTTCCTGACAGTCAGTGGTTATGGGGTTTATAACAGGCATGAGGCGCACGTTGAACTTTGCCGTGTACCGGGAGCAACCTATATTGATTTCTATTATGGCAAAACAGACAATGACTGGTTACCTGTAGCGGGTGATTGGGATGGCGATGGGGTCAGTGGCTTTGGACTGTATGAGCCAGCAATGGGGCGATTTCATTTGTCCGATACCACTGCCCCGCCAATTCAAAATGCCACTTTTGTTTTTGGGAAATCGGGTCTCCATCCCCTGACCGTTACTGCAATCGCAGGGCATCAGGATGTGGGCGTGTTCGATGCGAATAACGGCCTTTTTAGTTTTCGCCAGTCCTATTTGCCTGGATTGAATGAGCGATCATTCACCTTTAACACACCAATGGGAAATAACCAGCTTCGGGAGTATGGCTATTATAATGTTGATGGTCGCCAGATGTGGGATAAATATCCTCGTACATTCATTGCGGAAGTTCAGGGTTTAAATAACAGCACTCTGGTACACTGCTATCCACAATTTTATACAGACCTCTACTTTGCTCCCGGCCCATCGAATTTTCTAAATCAGGCACGTTCGGCACATCTCCGGGTGATCATGAATGTCACCAATATTTTCGTGGATACCACCAACGATGTTAATGTTGAGCATCCCGACTGGCGAGAGCGTCTCAATTACTATGCCAATAAACTTGGCCCTTATCTCGGCAATCTGGAAGCCTTTTATTTTGATGAGCCGATTGAGATTAAGATTACTCCATCCCGCTTTCAGGCGTATACCTCGGCAATTCGTCAACTTTTCCCATCGCGGCGGATTATTGTTATTGAGAGTGCATCTCAAATCATCAATGGAAACCTGACAGCTTCCTATCTGGAAAACGTCACCGATATTGGCATTGATTGGTACTATACCGATCCGGTCTACAAAGCTACGCGAATGTACTATCTGGATGCCTATCGGAATTTTAAAGCGATTTTTCTTGATAAACGGCATTGGGTCATTGCTGCTGGCTATTATAGAAATGATACGCAGCATGGAACCAACGCCACCGATTTGGTTGATGCCATTGATCTTGCCTATGGACTCGCTAAAGACGACACCAATACGGCAGGTATCCTGAGTTTTACCTATCCCAGTTATGCGATCCCCTCGCAAATCGGGCTGGAAGATATGTTGAATCCCGATTCTCCCTATTACAGTGCCAACCTGCGCACTACGCATATCAAGATTGGACAGCTTGTTCGTAGCAATCGGCCACATACGAATGAGACGGTTGGCTTTTATTACGATGGGCAATGGCAGCTTGGGTCTCAGACGGTTAATTACCAACCTGTGACAGGTAACACTGCTCCCATTGTCGGAGATTGGAACGGTAATGGGGTAGATACGCCGGGACTGTATGATCGCCTGACGGGGCGTTTTTGGCTGACGGATATAGCGCCAACAACAGCTTACACTTTAGTTTTTGGCAATCCTTTCGATTTGCCACTATCAGGACGTTGGGACTATCGAATGAATCATGATGGAATAGGGGACTATCGAGAATCCAACGGCATCGTTTATCTGAAACGCGATCTGACAACCGGCTATGATGATTATTTCATGATATTCGGCAATCCCGGTGATCGCCCCATAAGTGCAGACTGGGATGGCGATGGCTTCGATAGTCTTGGGATTTATCGCCCTGTCTCCGGGGACTGGTATCTCACAAACTATAATGGCAAATCAATCGTTTACTCGGATGAGATGGTTCATTGGTTGGCAGAGTCGAACGGTCAACCAATCGGCGGGAAATTTCTGGAAAGCAACGACGCTATTCCCGCAGTCTACTATGCGGATTCGGGAACCATTGTGTATCTGAATGGAGGTGCGTCCAACATTCCAGTTATCCCGAACAGTCAGGCGGTTGTGGGCAGGTTTGGCACGCCAGCAGTGTCTTCGGTCATCGTCCCGGTTCAATATCAGAATAAAGTTACCGACATTGATAACTCAACCCGTGCAGACTGATTGTTGTTACCAGGACATCCCGAAAGATGGACGTGTATATGCAAATCAAAATCGCGTTTGAGAGAGTAAACGGGCAAATTCGGGAATCCGCCCGTTTGCAGGGTTTATTCCAATCAACAATATGGCTCAGGAAGTTTCCTGAGTGTTTTCCATTGCGTGCCATCATGCCCGAAAACGACCAGTGAAACGTTCTTTGCCAGATCGAGCAGTTTTTGCGTGCCAATGCGCAACGCTACCTCATCTTCATCTCTCGGGCTTTTCTGCACGTCAGGGATAAATCGATCCTGCGATGTTACAGCATCAATCGCAAGGAGTACATCGCCAGACTCTGGCAGGTGAACCAATACAGACTGATGCCCGCGTGTATGTCCGCTTGTTTCAAGCAACTTTAATCCCGGCAGCATTTCCGTATCCCCTTCAACAAAGCGATAACGTTCCGCTGGCAAATCCCAGTGTGGTCGGGAAAATGCAAATTGGGGCGCTTGTTGTACATGCGCATAATGGCTGCGTTGTACGACATATTGTGCGTTTGTGAATATTTCGTTGTATCCACAGTGATCCGGGTGAAAGTGGGTGCAAATCAGCATATCTATATCTGCTGGTTGCAGACCGATCTTCGCCAGTTGCTCAACCACATTTCCCAACGAAGTGAAAGATTCCATTCCCGGCGGTAGTTGCATATTCGGGATTACGCCGGAATCAATCAGGATATTCCTGTTATCTCCAGTCTGCACCAGATAGCACACAAGCGGCATATTCATGGCAGGAACATCTGCCACCTGTATCAGATACAGGCGTTGTGGAGAAGAAACTTCGGTTGTCATTTCTCGATCCTTTCGATTGAATTATATAAACTACATATATTGTTTATGTAGTTATAGATAAAAAAAAAGATGCCTCAATTGATGGCGTTCATCAAATCCTTGATTGTGATCGAAGCGAGTCGTTCTTTCATAGCCGACTCTACATCTTCAAGGATGTGTGTCATTATTCTGAGCGCACGTATGGATTTTTCGCTGGAAATGCCGACTTCACTCTTTTGGCTGAACAATGGGCGCTCCTGTTCAATTGCCGTGAAAATATCCAGAAGCGTCACTTTTTCGGGCGCGCGTGCCAGCCGCACGCCTCCGTTTACGCCTTCGCGCGTTTCGATCAATCCAGCCTGATTGAGCCGTCGCAGGATCATGGCAGCCGTAGACGGCGGGATATCCAAATCCTGAGAAATCTTCTGCGTCGGCGTGAAATCGTATATTTTCTTTTCGACTTTCGACGCAACGTACAATGACAGGTAGATTGCCTGTGTAAAGGCTAGTGAATAACTCATTGATCAATTTGTTAAACTACATATAGAGTATATCTAGTTATAAAACTTGTCAAGGATCCAAAACAGAGAATGCCAGAACGGGTCAAACAACCCGCTCTGGACCATGATTGTTGATTCACAAAGTTACGGGGAGTGCTTCCAGACCACGCACCATCATTGCAGCACGCCAGCGCAAAGTATTCGCGGGTTTGCCCAGTTGGAGATGCGGGATGCGCTCTATCAGGTTCGTCAGCGCGATTTGCCCTTCAAGCCGTGCCAACGGTGCGCCGACGCAATAATGTACGCCTTGCCCGAAGCCGAAATGTTTGTTGTTCTGGCGGGTGATGTCGAATTTATCCGGGTTGCTGAAATATTGCTCGTCCCGGTTTGCCGAGGCAAGGACGGGCAGTACCATTTCACCTTTGGGAATAGTTACGCCGTGCAAGGTAACGTCCTCACTGGCGTAACGCTCCGTTGCCTCTTCGACAGGGTTGGTATAGCGCACAATCTCTTCGATGGCATTTTTGATCAAATCCGGTTGATTGCGTAACATCACAAATTGATCCGGGTGTTCCAGCAGGGCAAGCGTCCCGCTGGCGATCAGGTTGACAGTCGTCTCATGCCCCGCTATCAACAGTACGAAAACCATTGCTGTCAGTTCATTCTCGCTCAGTTTATCGCCGTTTTCCTCTGCCTCCATCAGTGCCGTAATCAGGCCATTTTGTGGCACGGTACGCTGTTCGCGGAAGATACGGCGCATCTGGCGCAAGATCAAATACATATTTGGAAGCGCACCGACAAGGTTGCCCGCCGACGCTGCGAGGATCACTTTGGAGCGCGCCCGGAAACGATCCCGATCCTGCGGTTTCATCCCCAGTAATTCCGTGATAATCGTCAGCGGAATCGGCAGTGCATACTCCTGCACCAGTTCCATATGCCCCTTGCGCTGTGCAGCATCAATGATTTCATCCGAAAGCGATTGCACACGCCCGCGCAACTCCTCTACCAGCTTTGGCGTGAAGGCTTTGTGAATCAGGTTACGCAGACGGGTATGTTCTTCTCCGTCTACTTCCAGAAGATTTCCTTCCAACGGCTTGAGAAAACCCGGAACCCAGGGTAATTTGGCAAGTTGATCTTCAGACATGACGCTTTTGCGATTTTTCACAAAGCGTTTCTCATCCTTTAGAACCATCGCCACATCATCGTAACGGGTGATCAACCATGCTGATTGTTTATCGGGCAGCGTCGTCCGAAAAACCGGGGCTTCGGCGCGCAGACGTGCATAGAACGGGAATGGATTTGCACGGAACTCACGGCTGGCGATATTTACCTTGAGGTCATGGATCGACGGTGTGCTATTCACACTGATTGCATTAATCATCATTTTTCTCCGTATCGGGCAACAGCCCTTTCAATAAAATCTCTGTCATGAAGTCTGTTATTTCATCCCAACGCGCTTCGAGGATCGGATCGCCAATCAAGCGCAGCATCATCAGGCCGAAAAATGCACCTGACCCAACCCGGCTGGCAATTTCCGGGTCAACGTTTTTGATAAGCCCCTTATCTATCCACTCCTTGAAAACCTTGTCTGCAACGGCATAGGTTGGCGAAATGATGTCCCGAACATAGGTTTCACGCAGTTTCTCGTTGATCAGGACTTCCGATAGAAGCGCCCCGAAAACGCCCAGCCCCTCAGCACTCAAATGGGTATAACGATGTTGAATGTAGGTCTTGGCCCACTCTCGCATATCCATTTCGGCGGCTTTTTCCATATCCGCGCCGCGTTTTTCGGTTTCGTTCAACTGATCAAGAATGCCGAGCATCAGGTCGGTTTTGTTCTCGAAATAGTTGTAGATAGTTCCGTCGGCGATGCCTGCTTCTTTGGCGACATCCTTGATAGTTGCATTGTGGAAGCCTTTCGCCGCAAATACTTTTGCCGCTGCGCTCAGGATTTGGGCGCGACGTGCTTCTACCAGTTGTGCTTGTATTGGATCATTTTTGCTCATGAATGGGCGCTCAATCAACTG
>CAYSOC010000150.1:0-17120 GCA_964432445.1 uncultured Anaerolineaceae bacterium | reverse complement strand
GTGCCGATGTTCACATGCGGCTTCGAGCGCTCGAATTTCTCTTTTGCCATTCTAATTTCCTCGTGTTTCATACACCACCGTCGCCCCGCCCACCTTTTTGACAGGCGGGGTCGGCGGAGAATTTTGCTCAAATTGCACTGTATTTGAGGGGTAGTGCATCCCCATTCCCGGCGCTGAAGCACCGGGCTATGAGCGACTGGATCGTTTATTAATGCTGCAAGTTCGCTTGATCTATGACTGCCTCAATAGTGTTTGTTTATAGATCAAGCGAACAGAACGTCTCCATAGCTTTGCCATTGTTCATAGCCCGGTGCTTTAGCGCCGGGTCTGCAACATTTGCGCGAAGCGTTACTTGGCCTTGACGATCTCTTCTTCGACGTTCTTCGGCGCAGGCATGTACTTGGCGAATTCCATCGTGAATTGACCACGACCCTGGCTCATGTTACGGATGTTTGTGGCGTAACCGAACATTTCACCAAGCGGAACCAGCGCACGCACAGTCTGGGCGTTGCCAGGACGGGTTTCCGTACCTTCGACAAGGGCGCGGCGGCTCATGAGGTCGCCAAGCAGTGTACCGTTGTATTCCGAAGGCGAAGTGACTTCAACCTTCATCATCGGCTCAAGCAGAATTGGCTTGGCCTGCATGAATGCGGTCTTCATCGCAATCGAGCCAGCAGTTTCAAACGCCATACTGCTGGAGTCCACGTCGTGGAATGCCCCATCAACCAGCTTGACCTTCACACCCACGACAGGGAAGCCTGCCATGATGCCGCTTTGAATCGCGCCCTTGATGCCGTCCATCGCGGGCTTGATGAATTCCTTCGGAATCGTACCGCCGACGATTTTGTCTTCGACGATAAATGGTTCTTTCGCATCATCGGGAAGCGGTTCAAGTTCGATCACGACGCGGGCATATTGACCCTTACCGCCGGACTGACGCTTGAACGTTTCGTCGTGACGGACAGAGCGGGTGATCGTTTCGCGGTACGAGACGCGCGGACGGCCTACCACTGCTTCGACCTTGTATTCACGCTTCATACGGTCAACGATAATTTCGAGGTGGAGTTCACCCATCCCTTCAATAATCGTCTGGAGCGTCTGCTCATCCGTGTGGACGCGGAAGGTCGGGTCTTCTTCTGCCAGCTTGCGCAGTGCAATACCCATCTTGTCCTGGTCGGCCTTCGTCTTCGGCTCGACAGCGACAGCGATAACGGGATCAGGGAAGCTGATTTTTTCCAGCACAATTGGCTGATCGTCATCGCAGAGCGTATCGCCCGTGAAGGTATCCTTCAAACCGAGGATCGCGGCAATGTCACCCGCCTGTACTTCTTCCACGTCTTCGCGCTTGTCCGCAAACATACGGACGATACGCCCGATACGCTCTTTCTTGTCTTTGGAACTGTTCAGAGCGCCCGAACCGGCACGCATCACGCCGGAATAGACACGGAAGAACGCCAGACGCCCGACGAACGGGTCAGTGATGATCTTGAAGACCAGCGCTGCCAGTGGTTCATCGTTGGTGGCGTGACGAACGACTTCCGCTTCGGTGTCCGGATTTGTACCGCGTGTCGGCGGAATATCCAGTGGCGAAGGCAGGAAATCAATTACAGCGTCGAGCAGCAATTGAACGCCCTTGTTCTTGAGAGCGGAACCAGTCACGACGGGGTGAACCTTGCCCGCGATACACGCGGCGCGCAAAGCAACCTTGAGTTCGTCGTTGCTGATGGCTTCTTCCATCAGATAGCGTTCCATGAGGGCTTCATCGGTCTCGACAATCTTTTCGACCATCTGGGAGCGCGTGGATTCAACCAGATCAACCGCATCGGCAGGGACATCGACAACCTTGATATCTGTGCCTTCGTCGTTGCCGTAAATGATCAGCTTGCGATTCATAATATCAAGCAGACCGCCAAACTGATCGCCTTCGCCGTAGGGACGCAGAAGGATTGCCGGGTTGCCGCCCAAGCGCTCGACAATCATGTCGACGCAGCGCTGGAAATTCGCACCGGTGCGATCCATCTTGTTGATGAAACACATACGCGGTACGTTGTACTTATCGGCCTGACGCCAGACCGTTTCGGATTGCGGTTCAACACCCGCCACGCCGTCGAACACCACGACGCCGCCGTCGAGGACGCGCAGCGAACGCTGTACTTCGGCAGTAAAGTCGATGTGGCCTGGGGTGTCGATCAAGTTGATCTGAACGCCCTTCCACTGGCTGGTCACAGCCGCAGCCGTGATCGTGATCCCGCGCTCGCGTTCCTGCTCCATGTAGTCCGTTGTCGCCGCGCCGTCGTGGACTTCACCGATCTTGTGAACCATACCGGTATAGTACAGAATACGTTCGGTGGTAGTTGTTTTACCAGCGTCAATGTGCGCGATAATTCCGATGTTGCGGACTTTGGTAAGGTCGAGAGCGACCCCCGTAGCACCCTTGGGCATACGATTACTTCCCTGCTTCTTCTATCCAGACTTACGTTACGTTACAAACTACCGCGCTATTGTTAAGGATCAATAGTGCGAAAAAATTTCAGCCAAACTTATAGGAAGCAAACGCGCGGTTGGCTTCGGCCATCTTGTGCGTTTCGTCCTTCTTCTTGACCGCAGTGCCTTGCCCGTTGGCGGCGTCCATCAATTCGGCAGCCAGCTTTTCGGCCATGCTCTTGCCGTTGCGGTTACGTGCTGCCGCCAGCAGCCAGCGCTGTGCCAGCGAAACGCCACGCTCGGCATCTACTTCCATTGGAACCTGATAGGTCGAACCACCGACACGGCGGGGCTTGACTTCGACAGCGGGCGTTACGTTGCGCAAAGCCTGCTCGAATGTTTCAATGGCGGCGTTTTCCTTCTTCAGGCGGTCATCGATCAGCGCGAACGCATCGTACATCACGCGCAACGCTGTACTCCGCTTGCCACCGTACATCATACGGTTGACAAAGAGGGCAACGAAGACATTGTTATAACGTGCATCCGGCGCGGTCTGGCGCTTTGGTGGACGATTTCTTCTTGGCATTTTTCCGACCCCTCGTAATTATTTCTTCTTGCCAGCGGTTGCGGGCTGACCCGGCTTCGGACGCTTCGCACCATATTTGCTGCGGCTCTGCTGACGACCCTTTACGCCGTCGCTATCGAGCGTGCCGCGCACGATGTGATAACGCACACCTGGCAGGTCTTTCACACGTCCACCGCGCACCAGCACGACAGAGTGTTCCTGCAAACCGTGACCTTCGCCCGGAATATAGGCCGTGACTTCGATGCCATTGCTCAAGCGTACACGGGCGATCTTGCGAAGGGCCGAGTTTGGCTTCTTCGGCGTTGTGGTACGTACCTGGGTGCAGATACCGCGCTTCTGGGGCGACCCACCCGCGACCTTCTGACGCTTTTGCTTATAGCTATTGAAGTTGAATTGCAGCGCTGGCGACTTGCTTTTGCTGCGCTTCGGATGACGGCCTTTACGTACTAATTGATTGATCGTGGGCATGAATAATCCCCAAATTCCTGTCGTTTCAATCTGACATGACGAACGGGCTTGATGCCCGTCTATTTCCTTTACACAGCGGAAGGCTGCCAACCCTGTACAATTTTCAGGGCTACGGACAGCCTCGCCGCAGTATCCGCATCTCAGTTAGAATATATTGCCACGAACGATGCCGGATTTTTATAAATTTCCGCGCGGCGTGGGTATATTCCAGTACAACCTTGCATTGTATTACGGCGTTTTCACCCCGTCAAGGTGAAAATCGAAATTTCGCCAGAGTTGGATATCACGAAGCATTGCTTAACCTTGTGGTCATACGGTATGCTTTTGCGCTAAATTAAACATTGCCATCATTGCCGGAGAAAATTTATGAATCGGGAATATCATCGCTGGTTTAGCCCTTCGCTCGGACGCGATATGGAAATGGTCGTTCTGGGTCATGGCGGTGCGAAGGTACTCTGCTTCCCCACCTCCTGCGGGCGTTTCTTTGAATGGGAAGATCGCGGCATTTTCAACGTGATTCGGGAGAGCATCGACAAAGGCTGGTTGCAAATCTATTGCGTAGACAGCGTGGACGCCGAAAGCTGGTATGCAACCTGGGCGCACCCTGCCGGACGTGCCTATCGCCACGCGCAATATGATGGTTACCTCTATAATGAAGTTGTACCGTTCATGGCAACCAAAAACAGCAATCCCTTCCTGATCACGCTTGGGGCGAGTTTCGGCGGCTATCACGCGATGAACTTTGGGCTGAAACATCCCGATGTGACCAGCCGCATTCTGGCGCTTTCCGGCCTCTTCGAGATTCGGCGCTTCACGGGTGGCTATAGCGACGATAACGTTTATTTCAACAACCCGATGCAGTTTATCGAAAATGAGAACAGTGGACGATTGGATCGCCTCCGTCAACTCGATATTATTATTGCCACCGGGCGTGAAGATCGCCTGATGCCGAGCGCGCGGGATATATCGTCTCTGCTCTGGTCACGCGGGATAGGCAATGCCCTCCGCGAATGGGATGGCTGGGCGCACGATTGGCCTTATTGGGAACGTATGTTAGGTATGTATATTGGCGGGCATGATTAGGTTGTTTTGGTAGGTGGGTTCAACGGTTAGGCATTGATTTTGTCATCCTCAAGGAGTTTTTGAAAAATGGCGAATGAACCTCTGCGTATTGGTCTTCTGGTCGGGCGCGAATGGTCATGGCCTCCGGCTTTCATCGAAGAAGTCAACCGTCGCAATCAGGGTGTGATTGCGGAATATATCAAACTCGGCGGCACGGTCATGAATGAACCGTCGATCTACTCCGTGATCGTAGATCGTATTTCGCACGAAATTCCTTATTATCGAACTTATTTGAAGAATGCGGCGTTGCAGGGGACGGCTGTCATCAACGATCCGTTTATGTGGTCTTCAGACGATAAATATTTCGGGGCGTCATTGGTGACCCAACTGGGGGTCGCGCATCCCAAAACGCTGGTTTTGCCAAATAAAGATTATATCCCCGGCATTGTCCACACCGAATCGCTGCGGAATCTGATCTATCCGCTGGACTGGAACTGGATTGTCAATTACATCGGGATGCCCTGCATCCTCAAAGATGCGCATGGTGGTGGCTGGAAAGATGTGTATGTCTGCCACAATCTGGAAGAACTGGTGTATCACTATAACCATTCCGGCTTGCTGACGATGATCGTGCAGGAATACATCAACTGGGATAATTACGCGCGCTGCATGTGCCTCGGTCAGGAAGTCGTGCATGTTATGAAGTATGACCCCAAGACGCGCCACTATCATGATGAACATGATTTCTCGCAGGAACTTTATGATCGGCTGGTGCGCGACTGTCTGTATATCGTCCGTGCGACAGGCTATGACATGAACACCTGCGAGTTTGCGATCCGTGACGGCATCCCCTACGCGATTGACTTTATGAATCCCGCGCCGGATATGGATGTCAATTCGCTTGGCCGCAAGCACTTCGACTGGATGGTCACGAACATGGCCGATCTGTGCATCAAGCTGGCGAAGGAAGGCAAAAACCGTACTCGTAACCGTTACGTCTGGTCGCAGGTTGCGAATGAAGTCCAGGGAAGCGCACCCGGTGACAAGAAGCCAACCGCGCGCAAAGCCGCCGCACCCAAAGCAGTGGAGAAATCATCAGAAGACGCGCCCGCCAAGCCCAAAACGACGCGCGTGACCAAAAAGACAACTACGCCCGCTGCTACCGACGAAAAGGCGAAACGCAGCACCAAAACCACGAAGAAGGAATCTGGCGCGTGACCGGCGGGGTGACCATTCACGACGCAATTCAGGCGTATAACGCGATGATTACGCCGGAAATCGCCGCCGAATCGTTCGAGGCGCTTTCGGCAGATTTGCGTCGGCGCAAGTGCTATTTCGGGGAGCGCCCGATTTGTACGGTGTTGCGCCCGCATTTCTACTTGCCGTCACACTGGCAATATCTCAAACATGAGACGGAGATGGTGCTGAGTGCGTTCGGCAAGGCGCACGTTGCCTGTATGTCTGATCCAGAGTTGCGCGCGGAACTCTACCTCGAACCCTATGAAGAAGAATTGTTCACGCTGGATATTGGCTACGAAGCGCCTTGGTCAACCTCGCGGCTGGATTCGTTCTACAATCTGGATTCGGGTGATCTCAAATTCCTTGAATACAATGCGGAGACGCCTGCCGGAATGGGCTACGAAGACCAGCTTGCCGAAGCCTTCCTTGAACTGGATATCATGAAGCGCTTCCATCAGGATTGGCATATCCGTAACTTCCACATGCGGCGGGCGCTGCTGGCGACATTGGAAGATGTCTGGCGGCAGTTCGGCGGTGTGGAAAAGCCGCAGATTGCGATTATCGACTGGTCGGATGTACCGACACTCAACGAGCATGAACTGATCAAGATGTATTTTGAGGAGCATGGGGTCAAGACCGTTCTGGCTGATCCGCGCAACCTCGAATATCGTTTTGGTAAGCTGTGGGCGGGTGATTTCCGAATCGACCTGCTCTACAAGCGGGTGCTGTGCAGCGAGTTGATTCACCGGATGGGAATGGATAACCCGGTGGTGAATGCGCTCCGGGATCGCGCTGTGTGCATGTCGAATGCGTTCAGCGCAAAGCTGATGGCAAAGAAGGCCAGTTTCACCATCCTGAGCGATGAACGTCACGCGCGGCTATATACCGAAGCGGAACTTCAGGCCATCGAAGCGCACATCCCCTGGACGCGCCTCGTCAGCGAACGTCAGACACGCTTTCACGGCAAAAATATCGATCTTGTCGAGTTCATCGCGTCCAACAAGGATAATCTTGTCCTCAAGCCGAACGATGAATATGGCGGCAAGGGGGTACAAATCGGTTGGGAAAGCACGCCGGAACAATGGAATGCAACGCTGCAACATGCGCTCAGTGAGCCATATGTGGTGCAAGAGCGCGTACAGCCGCCATTGGAAGATTATCCGTCGTTCATGGGTGGTACGCTGGACATCAGTCAGCGGCTTGTAGATGCCGATCCGTTCTGCTTCAACGGGCGAACAGTGAATGGAGGGCTGACGCGCCTCTCTACTGTCGCTCTGTTGAACGTTACGGCGGGTGGCGGCTCGGTTGTCCCCACATTTATCGTTGATAAGGTGAATTGACTTTGATCCCGGTTATACAAGACCGGGATCGTTCTGAAATGCAAGTAACAAAAACCCCTCTAATCCTGATCACCAACCATATAGATGCCTGTGGCGTGACGCTGATAATCGCGGCGACCTGTCTGATTTTGCACGGACAGGCACGCCCGGAACATTTCGGATTTTTGCTAGCGTTGACGCTCACCTGTTGGCTGGCCTTCGCCGTCAATGACTACTTCGATGCGCCACAGGATGCACGCGATCCGTTCAAGCGTGAGCGCAATTTTTTCGTGCAATATCAGTCGAATCGCATTACGCTGTTAATCGGGCTATTCGCTATCCTGTCCATCATCTTCGCGGGATTCATACAATATGGCGCCAAGGGTTTGCTGGAATTTGGTACGGCGATGTTGGCTATCCTCGCCTATTCTGCACCGCCATTCCGCCTGAAAAGCCGCCCGATGTTCGACCTTGCCATGCACGCGATTTTTGTGGAGACTGCGCCCTATTATGCGACCCTCTATATCCTCGGTGTAGAGTGGGATGGGCTGGATCGTGTCTTTCTGGCGATGCTTTTCATTGGCTCACTGACCGCACAACTGGAACAACAAACCCGCGATTTTGAAAGCGACCCCGAACCTAACTTTGCCAAATGGATCGGGCGTATCCCGGCGGTGCTGCTATTGCGCATTCTGAGTGCGTCGTTTCTCGGCATCGGCACGTTTGGGTTATTGATCGGCGTAATTCCAGCGTGGTTTATTCCGTTTGCGTTGTTGGGCTTGCCAATCCTGTTACATCGTTTCTTTCGCCGTGCAGAGGTTGCGCGTTCTCAACCGCTGGTGATTGCAACGCTTATCCTGATGACGGTCTACGCCATTGGGTTGTTTGGTACTGCAATTTTGCACGGAGGCCACCTGTGACGTTCGTTCCCGCTTTGCTCGACTGGTACGACCATGAAAAAATCGAGCTTCCCTGGCGTGGCGCTGCCGATCCCTACAAGGTCTGGTTGAGCGAAATCATGTTGCAGCAGACGCAGGTTGCCGCCGTGATTCCCTATTTCGAGCGCTTCACGGCACGTTTTCCAACGGTGACCGCACTGGCAAATGCCCCATTGGACGATGTGTTGAAGCTGTGGGAAGGGTTGGGTTATTACAGCCGTGCGCGCAATTTGCACCGTGCCGCGCAAACAGTACGCGATCAATATGCCGGGAAATTTCCAGTGAAAGCTGCGGAATTGCTGGAGTTACCCGGCATCGGGCGCTATACCGCCGGAGCGATTGCCAGCATCGCAGGCGGGGAACGAGTCGCTGCACTGGATGGCAACATGATTCGCGTCCTTGCACGGCTGTATAACATTGCGGAAGATGTGACCGATACCGCGACACAAAAACGCCTGTGGGAGCTAGCCGAATCGCTTGTTCCGGCAGATCGCCCCGGTGACTACAACCAGGCGGTGATGGATTTGGGGCGCACTGTCTGCAAGCCCAAAGCGCCCCTATGTAAAGCCTGTCCTGTTGCTGTGTATTGCGAAGCGTACAAACAAGGTATACAGGAATCGCGCCCGGTCAAACCCACCAAAGCAGCAACCCCACATTATGACGTTGCCGCCGGGATTATCTACAATGCGCACGGCGAATTTCTGATCGCGCAGCGCCCGAATGAAGGGCTACTTGGCGGATTGTGGGAGTTTCCCGGTGGCAAGCAGGAAACGGGCGAAACGCTGGAAGAATGTCTGAAACGTGAACTGCGCGAAGAACTGGCGATTGAGGTCAGCGTCGGAGAGCGGCTGACAACAGTACGGCACGCCTTCACCCATTTCAAAATTACGTTGGCGGCGTTCGAGTGCCAGCATCAGAGCGGCGAACCGCAGACCATCGGGTGTCAGGCGTGGCGTTGGGTGACGCTGGCAGAGGTGGATCAATTCGCGTTCGGGAAGGCCGATCTGGAAGTGATACGTGCGCTCCGGGGAAAATCATCTCGTCTGCTGTAAAAGACTGTCTGAGAATCTCAATAGACCCCACCCTAAATCCCTCCCCGCTAGCGAGGAGGGACTTTCAGACCGTCGTGCGTTGCTCCCTTTCGCTGCTTGCGGGGAAAGGGTGGGGATAGGGGTCAATCCTTCTCAGATAATCTCTAAGGTGTGCTGCCGAACCCAGGCGGAAACCAGTTTGTATAACGAATAGCGTACTAGGATTTACAAATTTCGCGGATATAATTCTGCCTAATATCAGGGTATACCTTTTCGGGGAACTAAAAAAGTTATGGACATCAATGTTTCGGGGATGAAGCGGGCGACACTGATCGAAGTCAACGGGCGTGTAGACAGCACCAACGCGACCCAACTGGGCGAAGCACTCAACCAGCAGATCGACGCCGGACATCACATGCTTGTGGTCGACCTTTCCAATGTTGAATATATGAGCAGCGCTGGTCTGCGTGAACTGGTCGCCGCGCTCAAAAAAGCGCGCAAAACTGCCGGTGGCGATGTACGGCTGGCAAGCCTTTCGCCCCGTGTACGTGAGGTTCTGGAACTCGCCGGACTGGATACGATTTTCCACGTTTATCCAACCCAGGTGGAAGCTGTCGGCAGTTACTAGCTATTTTGGATTTGGAGTGCATCCAGAAATCGGGTTTAGGGAGATCGTTGGCGAAAATGTCGTTAGCGGACGCGCAGAAGCGCGTCCCTACAGAAAACGCAATGTGGATTCGTAGGGACACACAGAAGCGTGTCCGCCAATAGAAACCCCGAACAATCTTACAGCACTGGGTGTTGTCGGCAGGGATAGTTACCGAGGCGGGGCAGTAAAAATAGAGCAAACGTGGTTTCTTTGAACAAGGCATTTAATATGGGTGAAGAGCGCCGCTTGATCGTTCCGGCGATCCTCAGTGAGGTTCCCCGCGCTTGTACCTTCGTGGAAGAAGCAGCACAGGCAGCGGGTCTGGATGAACGAGGCGTCTATCATTGTCAACTCGCCATTGATGAATGGTGTACCAATGTCGTCGAACACGGCTATGGGGGTACAGGCGACGAGGATGGCGTGATCGAGGTTGACTGTCGCGCCGAGGATGATCGGCTGGTGATCACCGTCAGCGATAACAGCCCGCGCTTTGACCCGATGACGCTGGCTGACCCCAAAACTGATCAGCCACTGGAAAACCGCGAACCTGGCGGGCTGGGCTGGTATCTTGTAAAGAAAATTATGGATAGCGTCGTCTATGAGTATTCGGAGAATCATAACCGACTCTCGATGACCAAGTTCATTCATCCGGGGACGTATCCAATGCGCGCACATCAGGTGACATTTCCAGCGCACGAATTACGTGGGCATATCTGGGTGATTACGCCCACTGGCAGGCTCGATTCCAATAATTCGCCGGTACTCGAAGCGACCTTTGCCGTGCAGCACGATGATCAGCACTTTAAACTGATTGTGGATATGTCTGGTGTGAACTATCTTTCCAGCGGCGGCCTGAAAGTGCTGCTCTCCGCACAGAAGAAAGCCTATGCCAAAGGCGGCGCGCTGATGCTGGCTGCGCTGATCCCGCGCGTGCGCGAGGTATTCACCATTTCCGGGTTCGAGAAATTGTTCTCGATTGTCGAGACGGTGCAGGACGCCGCCGCCATTCTAAGCCGTGAATAGCGATACGCTCATTGCGATTGTTGTAATCAGCCTGGTGAGTGCCGGGGTTTTGGCGTTTGGCCTGTTTGTTGGCTATATCCGGGGCGTGAAGCGTGCGGAACTGCTCGCCAAAGCCAACCCGATGAAAAAAGATGATGATCTGGAACGGTTGGCAGGCATCGGGCGCGCGATTCTGGGCGTACAGCTTAAACTCGATGCGCTGTGCGAAGTGGTCTATCAGCAATCGACGCGGCTGGTCGATACGCGGAATTTCCAGCTTGGGGTCTATGAAGACAATGATTATGTGGTCAAGGTCTGGGTGCGCAATGGCGAACGCCTGACCGCGCAACGCTTCCCGGAACGTGCCAACGAGGGCTTGATTGGGCATGTGCGGCGTAGTGCTGTCGGGTTGATCGTTGGAGATTATCAGCGCGATTGGGAATCACTCCCCGCCAAACCAACCTATGACGCCGCGACACCGCCGCGTTCGGCGCTGTTCGCCCCGTTGATTGCGACGGGCGAAGTCATTGGCGTGATCACCGTACAGAGCGATGAACCGGATGCCTTCACCGCCGAAAACCTGCGAATGCTCAACGTCCTGGCGAACCTCGCAGCGGGTGCAATCCGTAACGCACAGCTTTTCGAGCAAACGCAGAATCGTGCGCGTCAACTGCGCCTGATCAACGAGATCACGCGCCAGATTACCGCTGTACAGCCATTAAATGATTTGCTGCGCCAGATTGTGAATGCGATTCAGCGCGCGTTCATGTTTTACGCGGTCAACGTTTTCCTCTATGACGAGCCGAGCCATTCCGTTCGGCTGGGCGCAAGCAGCAGCGACGAATACCGCAAGCTGCCACTGTTGCCGGGTCAGGGGCTGGTAGGCGCAGCCTATCAGAGCGGGCAGACGATGAACGCGCCCGACGTGACCAAAAATCAACATTTTCAATTCAGCGACTATTTCGATAAGACACGCTCCGAAATTTGCGTTCCGATGAAGATTGAAGATCGCGTCCTGGGCGTGCTGGATGTGCAATCTGATCACCTGAACGCGTTCAATCCTGATACTGTGATTGCGCTGGAATCGCTGGCGGGGCAGCTTGCCCTTGCCTTGCAGGAAGCGCAAACCTACGAGAACGAGAAACGCCAGTCTGAGCGCGTCAATGCGATGGCAGATGCGTCGCGCGCTGTTGTTTCGATCCTCAATATTGATGATTTGCTGGACGAAGTGGTTGATCTGGTCACCGATTATTTCGGTTATGACCGCGTGCATCTCTTCATCCGCACGGGGGATCGTGTTGTGTTCCGCGCTGGCAGCGGCGTCCACAGCGGCAAGTGGGCGGTAGATCGTTTCTCGTATCACATTGACGATAACGGCTTCGTACCCTGTGTCGCGCGCAACGCTCAACCGCTCGTCAGCGGCGAAGTGTATACCGATGTGCATTTCGTCGCTATGCCGGGAGTCGAAGACAGCCGTAGTGAAATGACTACGCCGATCAAGATTGGTAATCGCGTCCTCGGCGTGTTTGATATTCAATCCACCCTGCCCAATGCCTTCACCAGCGAAGATTTGACACTGATGCAAGCCCTCGCGGATACGGCGGCGATTGGGTTGCGCAACGCCAGCCTGTTTGCGCTGGAAACACGCCGCCGCATCCTTGCCGAGACACTGCGCGAAGTCAGCCTTGTGATTGCGTCTTCGCTCGATCTGGAATCGGTGCTTGATGGCATTCTGGAGGGTCTGGAGCGTGTGATTGGCTATCAGGCGGCGATGATCGCGCTGATCGATGATACCGCTCAACACTACATTGTCAGCGCCGTGCGCGCCCAAAAAGCGACGGCCAATATTGTCGATATGCAGATTGCCATCGGAGACGACGCCGAAAAGAACATTTTCGAGCTATTGCTGCAAATGGAACCGCCGGAACTGAACCAGCCAGACGCCGCGCATAATCATCTGGCGGTGGCGCTGAAGGTCGGCGGTGAACAGATTGGCTACATGGCAATTGATCGGGTTGGTCTGGATAAATTCAGCCCGGAAGAAGTCGAAATCGTAAACACCTTCGCGGGGCAAGCAGCGGTAGCCATCTCCAACGCACAACTATACATGGCACAGCGCGAAGAGGCGTGGGTTTCCAACGCGCTGTTGCGGGTCGCGGAAGCAACCGGGCGCGCGACCAGTCTGGATGAAGTGCTTTCGACAGTGGCGCGCATCACGCCGGAACTCGCGGGCGTCGAATGGTGCGCGGTCTTCCTTTATGAAAATAACCAGTTCCGCATTGTGGAGATTGAAGGCGTAGAGGAAGAACTGGCGAAACATTTTCACGGCCATGTTTTCCACGACGGAGATTGGGCGCTGTTGAGCCAGTTGCGCGTCAGCGGTCAACCGATCATGATTGATCGCAACACGCCTGCTCCTGCGAACATGCCCACCGTGATTAAGGACATCGGGCAGGCGGTGCTGCTCCCACTTTATGCAAAGGGCGAAGTCATGGGCGCGATGCTCATTGGTCAACGCAGCGGGGTAGAGCCACTTTCGCCCCGCAAGATCGAACTCGTCAGCGGGATTGCGAATCAGGCGGCACTCGCCATCGAAAGCGCGCAACTCTTCGCCGCACAACAGGAAGAGCAATGGGTGACGACTGCCTTGCTCACCGTCGCAGAATCGGTCAACAGCACGCTTGGCCTCGCGGATACGATGGAAGCGGTTGTCCGGCTGACCAAGATGCTGGTTGGTACAAATTTCTGCGCGATTATGCAGTGGGAAGCGGATGCGAAATGCTTCCTCGGCGGCGCGGCCTATGGCGTTTCTGCCGAGGTAGAAAAGCAATTCCGCGAATTGGTGATCCCGGCCTATGCAGATGGCTTCACGAGCGCGTTGCAGCGTTCAATGGATACGCTCTCGGCGGGTAAAAATCATGATTTTCCGATCCCGGTAGCGTTCCGCATGTTCAACGCCGATTCGATCATGGCGATTCCGCTGGTGACCAAAGGCGTACTCGTCGGGGCGATGATCGTGGATCACCCGGAACTATCCGGCGTTTCTGATCATCGTCGGATGAACATCCTGATCGGCACAGCGCAACAGGCCGCCCTCGCACTGGAAACGGTGCGCTTGCAGGAAGATTCAATGGCGCGTCAGAAGATGGAGCGCGAACTGGAAGTGGCGCAAGGTATCCAGCTTTCGTTTCTGCCGCAACAAGTCCCGAAGCTGCCTGGCTGGGATTTGTCATCGTTTTATCGCGCAGCGCGACAGGTCGGCGGCGATTTCTATGACTTCATCCCGTTGAAAAGTGGTAAATGGGGTATCGTGATCGCGGATGTCGCGGATAAAGGCGTTCCGGCGGCGCTGTTCATGGTACTCAGCCGTACCAATCTGCGCGCTGCTGCATATAGCAGGGATGATCCCGTCGAGACCTTGCAGCGGGTCAATGCGCTCTTGCTCTCGGACAGCCGTTCAGATTTGTTCGTCACCGTCTGGTATGGCGTATTCGACCCGATCAAGGGCGAAATGGTCTATGCCAACGGTGGACACAACCCGCCTTTGTTGATTCACGGAGATGGCAGAAGTCAGGAACTGACCGCCGATGGAATCGCACTCGGCGTGATCAACCCGATTCAACTGGAATCCAGGCGTATCGCGTTCAATGAAGGGGATGCGCTGATCGCCTATACCGATGGCGTGACCGAGGCGATCCGTAGCGATAATACCGAATTTGGCGTTTCGGCGCTGCTGCGTACCGCCTGCCAGTTGCGCGCACAGGGCGCTGACGAAATTCTCAAGCAGATCATTCGTGAAGTGGATAGCTTTATCGCAGGTGAACCACAATTCGACGACCTGACCCTGATTGTTCTCAAGCGGGACGGGCGCACAGGCAGCGCAATGACCGTCCAGACGATGGCACAAGGCGAGACGGCGAGCTAGGGCTGATCCTTAATCGCTACCATGCCTTGTACCACACCAACGTAAGCTGTCCCATCCGGGGCAAGATATAGCCCTGCATAGTGACTATTGAAATTCGTCCCCATACCGGTCAGTTGCTTGAAAACGGTCTTGCCTGTCTCGAAGTCGATAGCCGTGAAATACCAGGGATCGGCAGTTCCGGGACCTTCATCTTTGGTATAGCTGTAGAGCAACCCGGTCACGAGCGATAACTTGGAAACGACATTCGGTACACGTTCGGCGCTCGTCCAGACGGTGTTGCAACTGCCGCTGTCGTCCAGATCGATCCGCGTGATTCCCGGTTGTGATGATCTTCCGAGGATGGTACTCAGGGGGCTGCCATAGCCATAATTATTTTCTACAATGATTGATTTCTCGGTTGCAATCAGAGAATTTTCTGTCGCGCCCTGATTCGGGGCAAAGACCGCTACACTGCACACCAGTCGCGCGCCTGTCCCCTTCGCCGCACGTCGATAGACCAGAACGTGCATCTGGGGATCAGCATTATCGGTGATGGTCACATAATCCGCACCCATCAGGGTGGGCGTTGTGCCTGTCCCCTGCGTGACCTGCCCCGGTTTATACTTGCTTCCACGATCATAGGCTTCGCGCCATGTGATGACAGGCTTGCCTTCCGGCGAGGCATCGAAACGGTATATGGCGTGATCCGATGCGATGAAGACGCCCCCGGTTTCATCCAGCGCAAATGAATTGGTGATCGCTTCGCCTTCAATTCGGATGCTGGTCGCAGCGCCGCTATTCCGATTTATCGTGCCAACGATCCCGCCTTTGGTGACAAACCAGAGCATCCCCGAAAAATCTGGCAGTACCGAGCCAATCGAATCATCTTCCGGGACAACTCTGGTGAGGTCATAAACACGTTGGCGTTCAAACTTCGGCTCGCTTTCAGCGATACCCACCTGCCAGATGGTGCGCTCTACCGTCGGAATGATCGCGTGTTCTTCACGATCAAAATAGAAATAGCTGCCAGCAGGGAAGTCGATGGTGCTTTTGACTTCTTTCGTGGGCAACTCCATCGAGGTGATTACGTTGAGGGTGCTTGGTTCGAGCAGGTACAGGTGTCCTGACTTCAGGCTCAGACACAATGCAACCACGCGCCCTTTCTGATCAAATGTTATGCTGGGGCAGTCTTCCCCGATTTTAAGCGCGGTGACCTTCGGGTTTTTACCAACTGGCCCTGCGACGGTATACGTATCGCTCATATAGGTGTCGTTGTGCATGTTGCTTCGCCCGTTTGTCGCCATCGACGGATTTTGCGGGATCGCTTTCGCGGGGATTGGTTTGGGAATAGCAGGGTTGCCGATAAATACCGGGATGATCGGGGCATTCGTGGGCGTTGCGCTTTGACTATGCACAGGCCGAATGGTGACAAAGGCGAGAAATAGAATGCAGACAATAGAAAAGTAGCGTTGTTTTGGAACAGGTAGCGATTTGGACATTTAGCCTCTCCTGTGGTGATTATATCTATCGCCGCAGGAGAGGAGATTGCCCCGGTTTTCACCGGGGGCATGAACAGTTATTGGCCTAGTCTCCGCTGCCGTTATCGGTCTGGTTGTTGTTATAACTTCCACCGATGACGAGATTCATATTCGGCGGACGACTTGCAGCTATCCACTTGCCTGCAATCGGGTAACCGCTGGCTGGCCCGAACGCAAACACGGTGTCGCTCCCTGCACTGGCATTGGCGCTGTGCAGGTCGAATACGCCTGTGGTCGTGAAATAGCCAACAGTGCTGGTGTTGTCGCCATTCCAGTCACCAATGACAGGGCGATTGGTTGAAATATCCCAGACGAAATCAATATCGCTGAAAGTGATCCCGCTTGGTTGGCTATTGTTGGTCATGTACCATGTCTGGTTGCCCGAACGGTATACCCCGATACTGTCGTAGCCACTACCATCGAAATCGCCGCCATAGCCCTGATCGCCGGGGTTGCCAAAGATGGCGAAGAAGTCACTGAACCCGGTGATGAGTTGCTTCTTCTGGTAGAGGATGCCGTTAGAGTTGCGATAGACGCCAACGCCATCATGGGTCATATCGTTCGTCCACTTGCCCGCGAACGGCGTATCACCCGGATTACCAAACACAAGGTTATAGGCCACTGTCGGGCTGGTGTTCGAGTCGCTGAGGAAGTAGACCCCGGTTGTACCACGATAGACCCCGATAGTATCCACGCCGTCCCCATTCCAGTCGCCTGCCACCGGAAGATCGGACGCATCGCCGCCAAAAGCGACAGTAATATCGGCTGCGCCAGCGCTGTTGGCATTGCGCAGGCTGAATACACCATCCTTGTACACGCCGATGGTATCCACGCGCGGCACAGGCGTATTGGTCGCGCTCGGCGTCATAGTGGGAGTATTGGTATTCGTCGGGGTTGCGGTGTTTGTCGGTGTGTTCGTGCTGGTGGCTGTCGGCGTGGCAGTGGGCAGGATTCCAGGTG
>CAYSOC010000149.1:0-17145 GCA_964432445.1 uncultured Anaerolineaceae bacterium | reverse complement strand
CAACTGAATGAATATTCATTCATTATGATATGGCAAAAATTGAGGCTGTCAAGTAGGCAAACCTGTAAAAAACCTGTAGATAGGGGTAAGGGGATAAAAACAAAAAAGCGAACCGTTTCCAGTTCGCTTCTTTCTGAGTTGCGGGGACAGGATTTGAACCTGCGACCTCCGGGTTATGCTTACCACTACAGTTTTCACTGCCCGATTTGACCGGTTTGTGGTCTGGACTTTCCCTTCACCTTTCGATCTTTTCAGACCGCGAAGGTGCCTGCCATCAAGTCTCTACACCTTCTCTAACAACTTCATCAGTTATCAGAGCTTGGCTCGGGATTACCCCGTGAACGGCTTCCCCGAATTTGACAGGTGTTCGTACAAAAGTTTCCTTCTGTACAGCCCTTTGCAAAATTAACTCCCAGGCATCACGAAATATTACGGATTTCGTTGACGCTTGTCGGCTTCAACAAGATGAATTTCACTGCCATAGCCGATAAACACATCTGCTGGGAAAATAAGGTTTCCATCAGCTTTGTATTCATTTGTTAATCCTGCGGATTGAGCCCGACGAGCTGCCTCTGCTCTACCCCGCGACACGATGTTCAGATTGCTCCGAACACCCTAATCATAGCACTGATTCCCGGAATGTAAAGGTCGAATATTATGGAAAAAATCAGAGATCAGAACTGTTTGGCAAAGCTGGAATACTGCTCCGCGATATGCATCCCGACGCGCTGATAGAGCCGGGTTGCCCCTGTTGGGTTTTGTGAGTCCACCGATAGTCCAACCTTCGGTGTGCCGCGTCTATAGAAATCAGCGAATGCCTGATGCAAAAGCGCCATTCCCAGCCCTTTGCCGCGCATCGTTTCATCGACAGCAAGGAGACGCACCCAACCGAGATCGGGTCGACGGTAGAGGTTCAGTGAAGCCCCCACGATACGGTCATCTTTCCAGGCCATCAGATAGAGTTCCGGGTCATAGTCGCTACGCTCAAAGCGTCGTGACCAGTCATCAAATGGCTCTGGTGGTGCGCCATTCCGACTCCAGCTAAATGCATTTTGCACAACATCATAGGCGGCACGCGCATCACGCGCCTGATCGAACGGACGCAGTTCGACGCCTTCAGGCCACTTTGGAACAGGTAGCTCCGTTACGTCGATTTCCATTACCCAATAACCGCGATCCCAGTGATAGCCGAAACCTTCATAGAGTTCCTGACCGCGTTTATCGGCAGCAGGAATCGTCGAAATTGCTTTCTTCCCGGAACCATGTAGTTGTTCATCCATATAGCGCAGCAGGTACGAACCTATTCCGCGCCCGAAATATTCCGGGTGGATATAGCCATCCAGTTCAACCTCATCTCCACCGTACAGATATTCCATGTAGCCGACTACCTTTCCTTCCGGGGTAGTGACGAGCCACGTATTTTTATCAAAAGCGAATTCGCTGTCTGTCCAGACTTCGTGTATATCGTCGGTGGGATCGCCAAAGTCGAAGCCAATTACAGCGTCATAGGCGCGTACCATCGCCACGACACCACGTAAATCATCCATTGTCGCGTGGCGAGTTATAAAATTTTCGAGGGTCATGATCTTTCCTGAATCAGGGAATACAGGCCGCGCCATTCGGGTCAACAACAGGCGTGTCCTCAACAGCAACGGCAAACGTATTGGGCTTATCGACTTCACGAGGCAGCGTTTTGAATTCCGCGCCGCGTGTTTTGAGTTGCAAAATAATCTGTGGGAGCGCGTCCGGCGTAATCTTGTCGCCGTCGCGCATCATAATAATCAAGCCCTGCGCAATTTGTGCAGCACGTTTTTTACTCTCCTTGATACACAGAAACGGCGCGACTCCCTGCGCATCCTTACTTCCCCGCATAACCTGCTGTGTCAGGCCATAGGCCGAATACGAATTTTTCGGCACGCCGATATGCCAGCCGGAATAGTCATAGACTTCCTTCATCACTTCAATCGAATCGACGTAGGATTTCAGATAGGGTTCGCGTGTCAACTCTTCAAATTTATCTGGATCGAGAAATGGAGCAAGTTTGGTATCACCACCGGGACGCCGATAGAGCCGTGCCTGCTTGATATAGAGTTTAGCGGCTTCCTGATTGGAGGATTGAATGAGTTGGCGGATTTTACGT
Organism: uncultured Anaerolineaceae bacterium; assembly: GCA_964432445.1. Lineage (GTDB taxonomy): Bacteria > Chloroflexota > Anaerolineae > Aggregatilineales > UBA2796 > JBBRMW01. The sequence continues at coordinate 15,005 of CAYSOC010000149.1, read as the reverse complement.
TCGGCTTTCAGGAATTGCTCGGCCAGTGCTGTCGGGGTTGGCTTGTCATCGACCAGATTGCCCGTCTCCTGCCAGAGCCGATTACCCAGCGCGTGTCCATCCAGCATGATGCGGGAGAGGATCACGCCTTCCCAATTGTTCAGATTTCGCCCATTGGGGAAGAACGTGGCAAAAATCTTGTTATCCTTGAGAATATCGAGGACATCCACTGTCGATCCCTTGAGTTCCTGATTCGTGCTAAACCCTGCATCAAAAGTCAGATAGATCGGGAAAGTCTCTTTCGGCGCACCGAAAACGTGATCAAACGCGCCGAACATGCCTGCACCAATGCCGAGAGAGAGTTTCAGAAAGTCGCGCCGATTCATGAGGTTCACCCGCAATACTATTTGTACGTTAAGCTATGGAAAGAAAATACCTTCATCGGATTTTTCGAGCGTTTCCGCTTTATGGAGTACCGATTTTTCCAACAATACACGATAGTCGGTCAAACGTGCGCGAACATCCGGGTCGGACGCACCGAGGATACGCGCCGCCAGTAATCCAGCATTAGCGGCATTGCCAATCGCCACCGTAGCGACGGGAACCCCTTTCGGCATTTGCACAATCGAATATAGGGCATCAACGCCGCTGAGTGCTTCGCTACGCACCGGAACACCAATCACCGGGAGATCGGTCATACTGGCAACCATCCCCGGCAAGTGTGCCGCGCCTCCCGCCCCTGCGATGATGACCTGAATCCCGCGTGCGGCGGCGCTCTGCGCATACTCACGCATTCGATCCGGCGTTCGATGGGCGCTCACAATCCGAATTTCATAGGCGATTTGCAATTCGCGCAGGATGTCGGCGGCAGAGCGCATCGTCGGCAAATCGGAATCGCTCCCCATAATGATCCCAACCTGCGGCGCTCTGGCGGCTTGTAACTCGTCCCGCAATCCCGGTTCCAATGCCATTGCGCGTACAAAAACAGTATTTGGCGATCCGGTGAGGGTCAGGTGTCCGACTTTGCGGCGTGGACGCACTGACTTGCCATACCAGTGTACAGTGGCGGTTTCCAGCGCATTTGCCGGGTCAGGGAATGGCAGGCTATCTGTATCCCCAAGAATATTCAGCATGATGGCAGCAGGCACTTTCAACGAGGGATCGCCCAGAGATAAACCCATCACGGCGCGGATGTGCTGCTCAAACTGGCTGGTGTAGCACGCCTCTATGGTGTAATGGCCGGAATTATGTGGACGCGGCGCGATTTCATTGATCATGAATGAACCGTCGGCAAGCGCGAACATCTCCACGCCAAAAATCCCGACAGTATCCAGTGCTGCCACAGCCCGCTCCGCCAGATCAAGCGCCTGTGTTGTATCTGCATATAGTGGTGCAACGGTGGCACGCAGAATATGCTCCTGATGAATGGTGCGTACTGGCGGGAAACTCCGCACCGTACCATCTACGGCGCGCGCAACCACAATTGTCAACTCATAGGCAAACGGGATGATCTCTTCAATATAGAGCGACAAACTACCCAGTTTTTCGACAGCTTTTGGCAATTCTTCGAGATTATGAACCGTGATATTGCCGCGCCCGTCATAGGCATTCATTCGCGCCTTGAGGATGAAAGGGAAGGCAAGCCCCTCAACATCAGCAGGCGATTCATATTTGTAAAATGGCGCAACAGTCAGGCCGTTGGCAGCCAGAAATTCCTTTTGTGCAAATTTATCCTGAATCAACGCAACCACACGCGAAGCAGGATAGACTATCGCGCCATCGCGTTCCAGTTCCGCGAGTACGCTTGCATCAAGGTGTTCAATCTCGACGGTGATCACATCGGTGTGGCGCGATAGTTCTGCGAGAGCTTCCGCATCGCGCAGGCTTCCGACAATTTGCTCCGCGCCTGCCTGTGCCGCCGGACAATTTGCTTCTGCATCCAGTACCGTCACCTTGAAGCCCAAACGAATCGCCGCTGTGGTGAGCATCCTGCCGAGTTGCCCGCCACCGACTATTCCGATTCGCTTTTGCAAAATATCCTGATCAAACGTGAGCGTTGTCAATCTATATCATCCAGTCGCGCAAAAACACTCTATGAGTATAAGGCGTGAAGCTGGTTTGATACAAGCAGGTTTGCAAAAGACCTTTTCGGTTTTCGATACTCGACTAAGGAAAGATACAATTTTTATCTCTATTGGTTAATCCCAAAGGAAACCCAACTGTGAACATGCGTCGTTTCTTCATCTTGCTACTGGCTGTTCTTTTGGCTGGTATTTCTCTTCGTCCGGCAAGCGCACTTCAGGAAATCACCTCTGTGGTCGAGAGTGGGTTCAAGCCGGCGGATCACGGATTCCCGTTTCAAAACTATGGTAATGATAATTCCCCGGTCAATCTGACTACTGTCGAGATGCGCCGTTTGTTTGGGGATGTTGTTTGTGCCGGAGCCATTGATAAAACCGCCGGAACCTGCAAACTGACGCCGCCAGCGCAGGAATGGATGGAGGCCGTCAACAAGGCGATGGGAGGCGGTCATTGCGATGGCATGGCAACGCTGGCGTCCGTCCTTTATTACAACAGCATCAAGGATAACAAGCCCGATAGCTTTAGTGGTACTCTGGTTCCTGCCCTCGAGCTGGACAAGAACGAACTCCTGCAACGGGAAATTGCCTATTGGTTTACGACGCAATTTATCCCGAATGTGCGGGCGCTGGAAATCCGCATTCCGCCAGCCGAGATGGTGAAACTGCTGACGGATGGGATGAGCAAAAAAGACGGCGAACATTACACGCTCGGTATCTATCAACCAGATGGCAAGGGCGGGCATTCAATCACGCCGACTGCAATCCGCAAAAAGTCCGATGATGTCTATTTGATTGTGGTATACGACAACAACTTCCCGAAGGAAGAAAAATTTATCGAAGTTAACCTCAAAACCAATACATGGACATATTTCACCGCCTCTGATCCAAATGAACCCGGTGCGAAATATGAGGGCAACGCCGAGACTAAATCGTTCAGCTATACGGCGGATTCTTCCCGCATGGGCAAGATGACTTGTCCATTCTGCGATGTGCAAACGGCAAAGATCAACGGTCTTGGTTATCAGGCGCAGGGCTATAACCAACTCTGGCTGGAAGGCGATAACAAAGCCGGGTCAAAGCTGGATTTGCTGATCACGGATGATCAGGGGCGTAAACTTGGCTTCGTCGATGGAACGCTGGTCAACGAAATTCCCGGCGCATCCTATGTAATTCCACGCAGCGGCCCGACGACGCTTGAGGACGATCAGGAACCCGTCTATCAAATTCCGGTTGGCGTGAAGTTCACCGTCGTTCTGGACGCTTCCAAAGCGACGCGCGAAGAGATTGCCAACCTGACCCTGATTGGCCCCGGTCATGATGTTTCAATCGAAAACATCAAGGTACAACCTGGCCACAAGGATACCGCTGTCTTCTCGCCCGATGGCACGAAGCTGACCTATACCCCCGCAGGCGGCGAATCGCCAGATATTTACTTTGGCGTTTCTACCACTGGCGCAGATTATTCCTTTGGCGTCTATGGCTTCGATCTGGATCAGGGTGCATCGGTGAATGCCGCGCTTGATCTGACTGGTGGCAAGTTCAGCGTTGGTACAGTTGGTGCGAAAACCCCGGCGACCTACGCACTCTATATCAATCGTGTAGATGCAACTATTGATCAGGAATACTATCACGAAGGTTTGACACTCGATCCGCAAAACGTTGCCAGCATCGACTTTGGCAAATGGGACGGCAAGGGCGATCTGACCATTGGAATTGACACTAATGGTGACGGTACACCAGATAAGACTGATACGCAGGCCAATCAACCCAAGCCTGCCAAATAGCTGCTATCTCATTGCAGGGGCGGGCTTGCTGCCCGTCCACCACTGGCAGAACTCTCATAGACGGGTTAACATGCTGCAACGCCTGTTGACGAGAAATCATGATCAATCAAAACTCTATTGATGCCGTGAATGCCTCGCGGGTCTATGGACAATTTGTAAAACCCCTCTATGAGTCCTATTGCTGGGCAAACCTGCCGCGCACTATCCGCAAACTGATCAGCGGGCGCGGCAACGGACATTTGCCCGAAGATGTCTTTCAAGGGCTTTCATTTACGCCATTTGATCGCGTTATCCTGATATTTCTGGATGGCTTCGGATGGCAGTTGTTTGAACGCAACCGGGAACGCTACCCGTTTTTGAAGCGCTTTGGCGAAGAAGGCGTTGCCAGTAAACTGACTTCGATGTTCCCTTCTACCACAACCGCCCATACATCGTTGCTCTATACCAGAATGCTGCCCTCCCAAACCGGCCTGTATGAATGGCAATACTATGAGCCGCTGGCAGATGCGATGATCATTCCGCTGATTTGGGGCTATGTAGACGGAGAACGTGAGTCACTGGCGGCTTCCGGCTTGAAAACCAGCGATCTGTATCCGAATAAATCCCTGTTCCTCAACCTGCAAAGCGGCAACAGCGCTCATGTTTATTCCAGCACCTACCAGCCCTATGAAATCATGGCTTCGTCTACATCGCGGCAATTCATGCGCGGCTCGATTCGGCATGGCTACAAAACGATTGCCGAAGCATTGATCCATCTTTCGGATTCGGCAATTCTGGAGCGCCACTCCAAAGCGTTCTACACCCTCTATATCGACTCGCTGGATGCTGTCGAACACCGCAACGGGCCAGATTCGCGTCAGACTGCGGCAGAACTCGATACCCTCATGATTCAATTCGAACGATTGTTACATGCCAACCTGCGCGGACGCGCCAAAAACACAGTCGTGCTGATCGCTTCCGATCATGGTCAGATTGGGTTTGATCCACAAGAGACAATCTACCTTGATGAGGTCATGGATAAGCTCTCGCCAATGCTGCGAACGACGCGCAGCGGTGCGCCGTTGCTCCCGGCAGGATCACGCCGCGATATGTTCCTGTATACGCACCCGGAAGCGCTTGATGATGCACACGGCTTCCTCAGTGAATGGCTGGATGGGCGCGCACTCGTCCTGAAAACAGAGCAGCTAATCGCGGAAGGCTTCTTCGGACCGTTGCCACCGAGCGAACGTTTCCTGGAGCGTGTTGGCAATCTCACTATTTTGCCGCTGGATAACAATACGGTCTGGTGGCGTGGCAACACAAAGCCACGTCTGGATTTACGCGGGATGCACGGCGGGCTTTCCCCGGAAGAGATGGAGACGCCGTTTCTGGCATTGGGCTATTTGTAAAATATAGAAAACACAGGAAACAAAAAGGGCGCTCAGATGAGCGCCCTTTCCATAATCCACGAATCGACAGATTAGAGATTGTTGACGATGTTCGAGAAAATGTTGCCGATTGCCGGGCCGAGCAGCGCCAGAATGACGATGACAACGACGGCAACGAGGACGAGGATCAACGCATATTCAACAAGACCCTGACCGCGTTCCTGGGGAAGATATTGCATGAGAACTCCTGAAAAGATGATAATACAGAACGATTTTTCCAATATAATTAGCTTTTGTATCTTTGTCAATAGCGGTAAGATAAACCTTATGTTATAAAACAATGAGGGTTTTTCAAGGGAGATATGCGGATGCCTGTCGAAAAAATTGGAGTTGTCAACGCCCCCGCCGGATTGAATCTTCGTCAAAGTGCCTCGACAACAGCCCCGATTCTGAATAAGCTACCAAAAGATACTGAACTTATTGTTTTGTCTGGCGAAGGAACAGACTGGCTGAATGTGCGCGTTCGCAGCACAGGCCAGAGCGGGTTTGTCGCCTCACAATATGTGACTATTCGCCCTGTGACTGGCGGGATCGATCCGATACCAGTGATTGGCGGCTTGCCCGTTCCGGTGAAGCCGGGTTTTCTGGCGGGCGATTCCGGGCTTTTTTCTATCATTTTGATTCCATCTCGTATCCTCCCACAACCTGCCGATGCTACGGGCAGCACACTGGCGCGCATCTGGAACAGTTTTGGCGGCTTGTTTGAAATTCTGTCCAGTCGGTTAAACATCCCCGTCAGCGTGGTGGTTTCCGTCCTCGCGGCAGAAAGCGGCGGGCGCACGGGCGACGCTAACGGGCGGATGATCGTTCGCTTTGAAAACCATATTTTCTGGAATCTGTGGGGCAAGAATAACGCCGATACATTCAATCGGTTTTTCAAATTCAACCAAACCGGGCAAACCTGGACAGGGCATCAATTCCGGGATAGTGACACAGCGTCCTTCGGGGATTTTCACGGTGATCAGAACAAGGAATGGCAGGTTCTGACGTTTGCGCGTGCATTGAACGATACCGCAGCGCTATCCAGCATTAGCATGGGCGCACCGCAGATCATGGGATTCAATTTTGGACGGGTCGGCTATAACCGGGTGCAGGATATGTTCACGGCATTCTCGACCAGCCCGCGCGCACAGTTAATCTCCATCTTCGACTTTGTGCGGGGCGGTACAGCGGTCACAGCGCTTCAATCCGGCGATTTCCTGTCGTTTGCAAGCAGCTACAACGGGGCCGGGAATGCCCAAACCTATGCCAACATCATTACGGCGTACAACAATCGCTTTAACCAGCTTTTCAATTCCTGAAAAAGGATAAATAGAAATGGCACTTTCTCCGGCGCGGGTGTTGCGTGGAATGCGCAAAAACCCGGCGATTTTGAACGCACTGCTGCATGGCGTTGATGGAGCGCGTGCGCTGTCGGCGACAGATGGTGCGGATGGCTGGTCGGTGATTGAGGTGGTTTGTCACCTGCGCGATTTTGAAAAGGGTGTTACGGAGCGAATCACGCTCTTTCTTTCGACTCCAAATCCCACCTTTGATAATTTTGATGCTCAGGGCGTGGCGGCACGTGGTAACTACAAGGCCTCTAATCTGCGCGAAGCATTTGACACACTTGTTGAATTGCGTCGGCAAAACCTCGCAAAACTGGCGACGCTCACCCCGGAACAGTGGAGCCTTACCGGAAATAATCCGAATCTGGGAACAATGACGTTGCTGGAAGTGATGGGGCATGTGGCCCTTCACGATACCGACCATCATGAACAGATCGTGCGCTGTCTTGGCCTGAGCGAAGCGCTCATCGAATAACATCCAATTTATCAGGAAGCGCCGGAGGGTTATCGGCGCTTTTTCGTATGTCGATAGTTGCCTATGCTTTCGGCGTCACCATATTTTGAAGAATGTCACGAATATTTTGTTCGAGGGCAAAAACCTCGAATGGCTTGGCAATATATCCGTTAAATCCGGCTTGAAGGATGCGCTCCTTATCGCCTCCCATCGCGTGTGCAGTGAGCGCGATCACCGGGATAGACGCGGTTTCCGGTTTTTCGCGGATATGGCGTAACGCTTCCCAGCCATCCATGCGTGGCATTGATAAATCCATGAGTATGAGCGTTGGATGAATCGTGCGCAGCATTTCGAGGCCTTCTACGCCGTTAGAGGCTGTATGTACCTGCGCGCCCATCATCGAAAGAGCGGTTGAAGAAACTAACCGATTGTCTTCCTGATCGTCTACAATCAGAACAATCCAGTCTGTAATGGCGGGAGGAGGTGCAGAGTTAGTATCCATAGATTAACCTCTAGCCTTTCCGAATGAACCCAGTATATAACAATATAACAGTTTTAGCCTATTGGCTCTGTTGCCGGGATTAAAGGCAGGATAATACGAAAGGTGCTTCCCTGCCCTTCGGAGCTTTCCAGTTCGATTCGTCCGCCCATCTGTTGGATAAGCCGTTGCGCCAGCGCCAGACCCAACCCCATTCCGCCATATTTGCGGCGACTGGAGCTATCGGCCTGCCGAAATGCCTCAAAAATAGCGCCGTGCAGGTGTTCCGGGACGCCAACGCCAGTATCCTGCACCCCGATTTCCCAACCCATTTCGGCATTGTGACGCATCCAGACTCTGATAAGACCCTGTTCCGTGAATTTGAGCGCATTGGAAAGCAGAATTGACAATACCTGCTGCAATCGCGGCGCATCTCCAACCATCGTTTCTGGCAGAACAGGGTCAATTTCCGTCTCGAATTGCAGGCCGCGTTTGCTGGTTTGCTTTTGTGCAACCTGAATTGCGCCTTCCCACCATTCATGCGTTGAAAAAACCTGCTGTTCCAGTGGCAACCGTTCGGCTTCAAGGCGTGTCAGGTCAATCACATTGTTGATGAGTTCCAGCAATTCGTTGGCGCTGGAAAGGGTACGATTCAGGAAATCCTGCTGGTTGGTAGAAAGCTGCCCTGTTGCCCCCATCATCTGAAGTTCGGTGAAGCCCATGATCGCGTTCAACGGTGTGCGTAGTTCGTGCGACATGACTGATAAAAATTCGCTCTTGAGCCGCGATGATTCTTCTGCTTTTTCGCGTGCCAGCGCCAGATCGGTGTTGGTTTGTTGAAGCTCGCTATTTTTTGCCTTGATTTGATTTTCGGCGTGTTTTTGCTGCGTGATGTCGCGGAAAGTGATCAGATAGCCCACCCATTGTTGATTTCGGTTTCGTAGCGTAGACAGGCGCACATCGAAGATCGCTTCGGCGGAGGTATCGGGATTGGCCGCCCACTCGTGAACGGCTAAATTATTTCTGCGTGCTTCGTTGATCCATTGTTCGGCTTCGGTCAATTTTGGCAAGGCTTTATTCAAGGTTTTGCCAAGCGTGTCATCCTCGGCAAAGTGCAATAGTTCGCGCGAGGCATCATTGACATCGATCAGGCGACCCTGCGCATCCAGAATGAGGATCGCATCGGTGATCTGGTCAAACAGCGCATCGCGCGCGATAGGCGAGATATTCAACAGATGGAAACGCAGCATGCCCCATGCCAGCGCGCACATGGTGACGACAAACCCCAACGGCGTTAAATCAATTATCGTCAGACCCGCCACTGTAATCGCATTAGCAACCCAGGGTACAGACAAGCCAAGCAACAGGACAAAGACACGCTCTCTGCTCAACGAAGGCGCACGGCGCAGATGGCGAATCAAAAGTACGACACCAGCCGTCAGCAGCAAATATGAATAGACGGCATGAACCCAGAACCAGATTCCGTTTTGCACTCTGATGTGCAAAATTTCATCTACCTGTGCCAGGGTTTGCGATGTGCGAAAAAGATGGTGAGCAGAGTCGGTGAAGATAATAACGCAGGTAATAATCGGGAGAATGGTTAGCTGCCAGCGCCGACGGCGGGTAAACGGTTTTTCCTGCCCGGTACTATAGGCGCAAAATACCAGCCACGCGACAGGCGTCAGGGCGACTGCAATAAATTTGAGATTTGACCAGAATATTTTCATATAAGGTCGCGTCTCTGCCAGTTCGAGCATATAGGCAATCGACCATCCACTCAGGGCAAAAGAGAGGCGGGTAAACCATATCGAAATGCCTATGGATGCGTTCTGGTTTCGCCATGCCAGCAGAATCAAATATCCAGAGACAACAATGGCGCTCAATAGAAGTAGTTGTACAGTGATGTAGACTGCCATATGCTGAAATGCCCTGTGTATGCGTCCTTCTCGATTTTATAGCAGATTCGACAAATTTTCCGATCACTTTTTAAATTAAAGTAATAATTTCCTTACAATATCGCGGGACGAACGTAGCGTTGGCGGAAGTCGCCCCGCGTTTACGCTCAAGGTTACTGGAAACCCCCTGTACCCGTTTCCGATTGTCCGCGTTTCTCCGCTATCTGCTTTGGATAATCGCTCTTCCGAACAGCTTCCAGCGGATCGGGTGGACACCCTATCTCCTCGCGTACTGAGGCTAGCAACGGACGGACATCCGTTTCATAGGCATCCATCAAAATGCGATGTGCGCCCATCACATCTCCATTCAATTGTGCCTCGCGTAATGTCTGGCGGTCAATGATAAGCGCTTTGGCATATGCAGTCTGACAGTTCACGATGGATTGCACAATGCCCTGTAATTTCGGCTCGATGTTGTGGCACTGGTCAAGCATATAGGCAACGTCTTTGGCGCGTTCGCCCGCGTCTACCAGTTCTTTGAAGATCAGGAACAATTCCAGAGGATTGACACTACCCACGATCAAATCGTCGTCGGCATATTTGCGGGCGTTGAAATGGAAACCGCCGAGCCTGCCTTCATCCAGCAGGAACGCAACAATCATTTCGATGTTCGTTCCCTGGGCATGGTGTCCGGTATCTACCAATACCTGCGCCTGTTCCCCAAGTTTCAGCGCCATCGCGTAGGCTGTTCCCCAATCCGGCAGGTCGGTGCTGTAAAAGGCAGGTTCAAAGAATTTGTACTCAATCAACATGCGTGATCCCGGCGGCAAATGCTTATAGGTTTCGCGCAGAGCATTTTCGACACGATGCTTGCGGGCGCGGAAATCATCCTGTCCAGCATAGTTTGTCCCATCGGCAAACCACAGACTGAGCGCGTTGCTCCCTGTCTTGCGCATGATGTCGCAGCACTCGACCATATGGGCAATGGCTTGTTCCTGCACCGCGCCCGATGGATGTGCGATACTGCCGAGTTTATAAATATCATCCTGAAATACGTTCGGGTTGACAGCGCCGATCCCGATATTCCGTTCGCGCGCATATTCCGCCAGTGCGTCCCAGTCGTCGGTCTTATCCCAGGGGATATGAACCGCCATTGTGGGGGCAACACCTGTCATTTTGTGGACGAATGCGGCATCATCCACCTTTTCATGAATGGTTCGAGCCGCGCCGGGCCACGCAAACGTTTTGAAGCGCGTGCCACTGTTGGCATAACCCCATGAAGGCGTTTCGATATGCTGTGTGCGGAGTTTCGCCCGCACCGCATCCACGTCTACGCCGCGTGCCTGCAAACTTTCCAGCAGCGCCTGATATTGTAAAGAAGCCATATTTTTATCCCGCCAAAAGTCAGATAGGTAATCGTTTTCCGCAAACGATTATAGCGCGGGACACGGCGTAAATCGGGACTCTATCGCCGGATTTTCCCACCAATGGCCTGTACAAACCAGCCAAACTCACGGATACGGAGCCACTTGGTGAGCAGGAAATAAGCTGCCACACCAACAGCACTTGGAACGAATACCATGAGTGCGCGATCTGCCAACCCCTGCGGTTCGCGCGTCGCCGTAAAAAAGCGCATCACCAGATAGGACAGCAAGCCCATAAGCGTTGCAGCCAGCATGACCTTGAACGCAGTCAGAATCAGTCGTTGTCTGCCGAGTCCGCCGAGCCTGCGCCGTAGAAATACCACCGACAAAACAACATGAATCAGGAATTTCATAGAGTCCGCAATCATCAGGCCATAGAAGCCGTAGCGCTCTTGCAACAGAAGGGCGATCCCCATATAGCATAGCAGGCTGAACAAACCGATCAGCGCCGGGGTGAGCGTATCTTTCTGCGCATAAAAAGCAAATACCAGCAGCAAATCCACCGCCGCAAACGGGATACCAATCAAATACAGACGTAGCACAAGCGCGGTAATCTCGGTACTGACTGCGGTGAACTCGCCACGCTCAAAGAGCATTCCGATCAGAGGCCCAGCGAGTACAAACAGCCCTACTGTCGCTGGAACAATCAATGACAATGCGAGCCGTATCCCCTGACCGAGTGTGTTTCTGAATTCGTCGCGCTGGCTTTGATCCAATGCGAGGCGGGAGAGAGTCGGCAAAACGGCAATCGAAATAGCCGTACCCACCAACCCCATCGGAAATTCGCGCAGGCTGGTTGCCCAGTTCATATAGGCGATGCTGCCTTCGGTGCGCGAGGCGAGGTTATAGCTGAAAGTACGGTTGATCAATACATCGAAAATCAGCGAAGCCATCACCGGGATGTACAGAATCCCGATTTTACGCACGCCGGGATGTTTCAACGCGCCCCGGACACGCAAACGAATCGGCGCGCGGCGCAGACTCACCCATTGCAGACCGCATTGTATCGCTGCACCAATCAGCCAGCCGATTGCTGCGCGCTCAATCCCGATCACAGGCGCAAGCAGCACGATCACAATGACCAGTGTTCCATTGAAGAATGCCGAAGCGAACGCAGGCGCGGTAAACCGTTTCAGCGCAAAAAGCGTCCCGGACAGGACAGCATAGAACCCCAGAAAGAGCAGCGCAGGAGTGGTGATCCTCAAAAGTTGAATCGTTAATTCAAGCGATTCTTCGGAGATGTTGCCGCGATAGATGGAAACAATCGGCCCGGCAAAGAGTTCCAGCGCGAGGACAATCCCACTCAGAATCAGCGCTACCGAGCCAAGCAGGAGTGATACCAACCGCCAGAGTTCCTCTTCGCCGCGTTCGGCGTATTCACTCAGGACAGGCACTACCGCAGAGTTCACATGCCCGCTGATCGCCAAATCGAACAGGTCACGCGGGACGGTGATCGCAATCTGGAACGCATCCACCAGCCGGGGCGAGAAATAATTTGCCATCAGAACTTCCTGGGCGAAGCCGAGTATCCGGCTGGCGATTGTCCCCAGCGCGAGAAGGGATGTTGCCCGCGCAATTCCTGCCCCGGCGGTGATGGTTGCATCAATTTTGGGGGCTTCGACAGGAGTGGTTATCTCTACAGGTTCGATGATGGTATCCGTCATTAGGTTTCCGGTAGTGCGCGGATTTTGGCAATGATCGCGCTTGTGCTGTGATCGGGAAGGTATGGAATCAATGCAACGTCGCCGCCATAACCAACGACAAAATCGCGCTCCGGCCATGTCTTCGCGGCATAATCTCCGCCTTTGACATAGCAATCCGGGCGAATCGCCATGATCAGATTTGTCGCCGTGTCTTCCTCGAAAATGATGCTGACGGAGACGCATTCCAGCGCTGCGATCAGGCGCGCACGCTCCACCGCCGGGACGAGTGGACGCCCTGCACCCTTCAAATGGCGGGTGGATTCGTCCCCATTAATGCCAACGAATAGCGCATCACCAAGCGTGCGCGCCCGTTCCAGATAATCCAGATGCCCGATGTGCATCAGGTCGAAATGCCCGTTTGTGAAAACCAGTCGCTTGCCCTCCAGCCGCAACTGTGCAGCGGCGGATTTTGCCTGTTGTATTGTCAGAAGTGTACCCATGACCGGGATTGTAGCGAAAGAGTCTGCATCCGGCGAACACCTTCCGGTTTGCTGACATTGGACAACAGAACATTGTGCATTACTGGCAGCGAATGCGCCCGCATGTTAAGATTTATACGCTGACTACGCTCAGGATAAAGGGGACGTTATGGATCGCGTTTCGGAAGCCGCGTTTCGCCGCCAACGGCAGATACAAATCGGACTGGTTGTAGTGATTCTGGCAACGCTGCCCTGCTATTGTCTCGGTCTGATTTTCCTGCTCAGTGGTTCAAACCGTCCGCGTCCTACGCCGACTATCCCTGCTGTGCCGAGCCAGCCCACGATTTCTACCCAGATTACAATTACTCTGATTGTTCCGGCGACAGCGACTGGCGGCATTCCGGTTTTGCCATCTCCAACCCCAATTTTCCTGCCTAGCCCGACATCGCTGCCGCCATTGTTCCCGACGCTGACATGGACGCCCTATCGCCCGCCGACACAAATCCCGACAAATACTTTCCCACCGCCACCACCGCCAACCTTCACGCCGATTGTCATTGTGCCGCCGACGATCACGCCGCCAATTTTCCCGGTAACATCAACGCCGCTGCCGACCATCCAGCCTTCTGTCCCGACAGAAACCATGTCACCGACTCCAACAGAGACGCTTAGTTTCCCGCCAGGGGTCACCCCGACTCGTCGCCGCTAAAACCCACCGGCGGCGCAATTTCCGGGTCAATTTCAGACGTCTGAACCTCGTATAGATGAGGGTTCAGGCGTTTGTGTAGTTCTTCGGCGTGTTCGACCTCGTGATAAATCATGATCCGCACGATTTTCGAGACATCGCCGCGAATCCCCCAGGGAAACGTGAACTGTTCTGTAAAGCGCTCGGCTGGGAAATCGCGTACCGCTTTCTTGAGAGCTTCCCGAACCTGCTCACATTCGGCGCGCACGTGTGATTCTGGCAGTTCGGCGCGTGTGCTGACCGATTCTGCGTTGTAATAATCCAGACCGCGCAAGACAGTCAGTGGTGGTTCGCGCCCATCAGCGTGATGTTCCAATGCCTCTATGACGGAATCATCCCATCCCGTCAGGTGAGATAGATATTCTTTCACTGTCCAACCGGGATAGAGTTCCTGTTTTATTGCCAAATCCTTAATCAATTCGTGAGTCTTTTCACGGGAGGCATCCAGCCCCGCAATCAGTTTCTGTTTCGCCGCCTCGATTTCTGCGATTTCCATGCTGTTATTTCCCTATTATAGTTTTACCGATGCGTGTATGAAGCGCCCGTAATGCTGGACTATATGATCTACTTTTTGGATCGAGAAGGGTTCGCAAGGTCACCGGGAAATTTACCTTGTCTTCATCGGGATACAGGAATATCAGCATCCCTGTCACCTGTGGCGTTGCTCGTGCCAGCGAATAATACAAGTCAAAGGCATCGATCAGATCGCCCGCTGACATCCCAAACCGAATGTAACCTTCTCCTGCTATCCAGATGTTTTTATTGAAGTCGCGGACGAGCCGCCGAAACCCTTCCAGATATTGTGCCTGATTCGCCCCATACACCGGATCAGTATAGTACAGGTCGATCCCCAAATCTGTTACATAGATCACATATGCCGGGGTGAGGTTGCCATTGGCGATCTGTGAAGCCGATTCCACTACAATAACACGCTGATCCGGGAAAGTATCACGCAATGCCTTCGTGAAACTCTGCATGTTCGCTTCGTCGATGCCCAGTTCTATCGGTTCATCGAAATAGAACCCCAGAATCACATCCTTATAAGGGGCAAGTATCTGCTCCCATACTTTGAGTTGATCCCGCCAGTTCGGAATCGGAACTGCCTTGATATAACGCCCGTAAATCACAAACATACGTTGCACGTTGATCACTGCTTTCATGTTCGCGCGGCGCAAGGCTTGCAGGCTTTGGATCATCTGTTCGGTGGAGCCTGTTTCCAGTGGTGGCAACATATGCCCGACATTGAGATAACCGAGTTTCGCTATTTCATCAACATAGCTCTTGCCAG
>CAYSOC010000148.1:0-17520 GCA_964432445.1 uncultured Anaerolineaceae bacterium | reverse complement strand
CGTATCGACCATGAATGATTTATCTTTCGGGGCCACCGAAGGCTTCATCATCACCGCCACCACCACCACGACGGAAACGATAGGTAATGCGTCCGCGCTTCAGGTCATATTCACTCAACTCGACACGCACGCGATCCCCAAGCAAAATACGGATATAAAACTTGCGCATTTTGCCGGAAAGATAGGCGAGAACCTCGTGTCCGCTATTTTCCAGTTTTACGCGAAAGGTTGCGTTGGGCAGGGCTTCGACCACTGTCCCTTCGGCTTCAATCTTCGTTTCTTCTTTAGGCAAATTCGGATTCCTTGTTTATTCGGTCAATACTCATGCAAAAGGGGCAGAGCGGCAGAGTGTTTATGCTCTGCGACGCTTGCCCCAAATTAGTACAGATTCGCGGTTGGCTGATAATCGGGCAAAACTGCCAGATTATGCCTTCGCGGGCGTGCGTACCTGCTTTTTGCGGGCGCGGCGGATGGCCTTCTTCTTCTGAATACGGCGCAATTCGCTCTTGCTCACATGCCAACGCTTACGACGTACCGTACTCAGGATACCGCTCTTCGCTACCGACTTGCGGAAGCGCTTCAACAGTTGTTCCTGCGATTCATTCTGACGCAGCACTACGGATGCCATGATCTCGTCTCACCCCCTTTACAATGGGATAATCACCGGGAAGATACAGGACTAACCCTGTAGTTCCGCTTCGGCGATCTCAGAGTTTACCTCAGTAACGGTCTTTTTACCAGTCCCAGGCGGAACAACAGCCAAAACGGTGTTGTATTCCTGTTCCCAGGCAAGGCGTTCCTCTTCCGAAACATCCTTCAGGCTCAGGCCGAGACGCTGACGATGCGATTCAATCGTGATGATACGCATCAACAAATGCTGGCCTTCGCTCAGAATTTGGGTCGGGTCTTCTGGCGGCGGCTCTGCCATCTGCGAACTGTGCAGCAGAGCTTCGATTCCCGGCTTGAGGCTCACAAACGCGCCAAATTGCGCGACACGGCTCACTTCACCTTCGATCAACTGACCAACATGGTACATCTCGTCTACGAGCGCCCAGGGGTTTGGCTGCAACCGCTTCATGCTCAGGCCGATTCGCTTGCCATCCTGATCCAGACGGAGGATATAAACTTCGACTTCATCCCCAACCGCCAGGACTTCTTTCGGATGCTTGACGCGATACCAGGCCAGTTCGCTGATGTGAATCAGACCATCTGCACCGCCGAGATCGACGAATGCGCCGAAATCACGCAGACCGGAGACAACACCAGTACGAACCTCGCCTTCCTTGAGTTCGCCGAGCAAGGATTCCTTGCGGCTGTCGCGGCGTCCGCGCTGGGCGTCACGCTGGCTCAGGACAAGGCGGCGACGCTTGCGGTTGACTTCGATCACCTTCACGGAGACAGTCTTGCCAACCAGATTGACCATATAGTCTTTACGGTCATTTTCATTCAGACCACGCGGCAAATCCATGACATGGCTTGCAGGGACGAATCCGCGCAGGTTGCCAAAGGGGATAATCAGCCCGCCCCGGTTCGCATCCTGCACGATGCCTTCCCAGACATCGCCTGTATTCATGAGTTCTTCGGCGCGTTCCCAATCTTCGCTCTGGCGTGCCTGCGAAAGCGAAACGATCAGGTTGCCGTCGGCATCTTCGGGCTGCAAAACCATCACAGCCACATCTTCACCGACTTTAAAGACACGGCCTTCCATGCGTTCCAGATCGGTACGTGGAACGACGCCATCGCGCTTCATGCCGAGATCGACAATGATGCCCTGGCTGTCAATTGCGACAATTACGCCATTCAACAGGTCGCCGCGTTCGGGTTGACCAAAATCGAATGAGGCTTCGAGCAGTGAGAGGAAGTCCATATCGGGACTGATGTTGGATTGCGAAACAGACATAACTGGGTTTTCTGACCCCCCGGATAAAGATTTTTTGATTTGCCCCCGCCACAACCCGTAATAAGACGCTTGTTCCGAATTTCATCCAGTTCAAGCCATGCGCTCTTATAATTTTCAGGCTATGAAGAGTTTGATCGCGGGGCATTGTAAACGAGCGTCTGCTAAAAGTCAAACGCAACTCTAATGTTTAATGCACATAAAGTATGGGATATTAAAAAGCTGTTTATCTCCCCTCTAACGATTTGGCAAGTTCATAACCAAAATCTCCACCATAACGCACCTCCGCGTGACGACCAGAGGCAAAACCCCAGTTAATGTGATTCGGCGGGTTCAGATAGTTTCTGTATGCAAGCGCCATTTGACGCGCGGCTTCTTTCGGCGATACAGTGCCTACGCCAGTTCCCAAGCCGGGGCAAAGAACAGTTTGAATGGGTTGTTTTCCGCTTTTGTTGTGATGATGAACGGCACGCAACATCGCCCACATTGCCAGATAAACGTAATCTGTATATCGAATTTCCATTGGAACACGCATCGTTGGTGTATGTGCTAACCAGGGATGTTTTGCTACACCAGTCTCAACAATCATTGAAGTACCAACGGGTTGTTCACCAAGATATTCTTCGATGATTCGATCCTAGACGCGGTGCATTAGTTGTTCGCCAAAGTAGCGTGTGATTGCGGCGTCGATCCCACCATCCATCAGCCCGAAGGAGTTGGCGGGGCTGACCATGCAATCAAACTCCTGTACGCTCTCGAAGTAATTTTGTACGACAGTGACTTTTTCCAACCCGGCGAAATGTTCGCGGAATGCTTCGCAGAGCGGTTCGCGGATATCCACCAGAATTAAATTCAATGGTTCGTTCATTGGGGAATTTCTCCTTATAAGGGATTGATTTTAGCTGATCTCGTCTTCGCTCACCTGTAGGAAATATCCCGGCGGTACTTCTTCCACCAGCCACACGCCATTGTCAGAGCAATAAAAAACGTAGCCTCGTGCATCCGTTTGGTGTCAATATGAAAGTCAACCGGGACACCATGCCGTCTTCCGACCTTCACAGGCGTTTGATACTTCGGCATTTTCCACCCCCTGACGCCTCGTCCCGGTTTTCCATATTTGAGGAACGGCGCACCACTCACGAGATTTTGAAATCTTCCGCAATCAGGCGCGCAGTCATCTTCGCCGACATCATGACGCTCGGCGTACCGCCACCAGGCTGCACATTCGCGCCGACCATGTACAAATTCCGAATATCCATACTGCGATTATGCGGACGGAAGAATGCCGTTTGCCACAAAACAGGCTCGACGCCGAACGCATTCCCCATATGACTGTTCAGCGTGTGCTGGAAATAGTCTGGCGTAACCCAGCTTTTATAGACCAATCGATCACGCAAACCAGGAATATAGCCGCGTTCGTCCAGAAAAGACAGCACACGCTCCACAAACTTCGGTCCGGTTTCATCCCAATTGATCCCGCTGCCATTATGCGGCACAGGAATCAACGTATAAGCGGCGTGGTGTCCTAGCGGCGCAAGGCTCGGATCAGTCAGCGAGGGGATGTGCAGATATTGCGAGAAATCCTTGCCGATGATCTTTTTGCCGAAGATTTCCCGCAGAAGTTCTTCATAGCGCGGGCCAAAAATGATATTGTGGTGGCGGAGATTGAGATTCAGGTTATCGGTATGGAATCCAAAATAGATGACCAGCACAGACATCCCCTGCTTTGCCAGTCTGACGCGCATATTCGTGTTATAAACGCGATATTCCGGGTCGATCAGCTTCATATAGGTGTTGGCGTAATCTCCATTGGAGACAACCAGATCAGAGTCAATTGTTGTCCCATCCGCGAGGATAACACCGCGCGCATATTTTTTGGCGTTGCGCGCCGGGGTTTCGCCATTTGCGCCTGTGACCGTGATCTGTTTCACTTCGCTGTTATAGCGAATCGTGCCGCCAAGTTCCTCAAATTTGCGCACAAATGCGCGTACCAGTGCGCCCGTCCCGCCCATCGGGAAATGAATCCCCCATGTACGTTCCACGAAATGGATCATGGCATAGATCGCCGGGACGGATAGCGGGTTGCCGCCAATGAGCAAGGCCTCAAAGCTGAACACCTGCCGCATCTTGTCGGACTTGAAATATTTTTTCACGAAACTGAACAGCGGGCGAATCGCGTCCAGCCGGAGCAAATCCGGCGCAACACGCAACATCGACCCGATACTCTCAAAATGGGTATAACCGAGTTCCAGAAAACCGCGCTCAAAAATTGCTTTGGCATCCCGGTAAAAACGCTGATAACCCTCCACATCTTCCGGGGCAAGCCGTTTAATTTGTTCTATCGTGCTATCGGGATCACCATCGTAGTCAAAAAATGTGCCATCATCAAAATAAATGCGATAGAACGGCTGGATCGGAATAATGTCGATGTAGCGCGAAGTATTGCCCCCGCCGCTGATTCCGCTCCTGATGCGCTTGTTTTCATCCAGGATTTCCGGCGGGAAGTCAGGCTCGTTCAACCGATCAACCCCACGCTCCAATGAGAACAGTTCCTCTATAAAATGTGGCACAGTGAGGACAGTTGGCCCCATGTCGAAGGTAAAGCCTTCCGCTTTGCGCACGTAGGCACGCCCGCCGGGCGCATCCAGTTTTTCCAGAATTGTGGTATCGAAGCCCATGCTTTGCAGGCGTATCCCAAGCGAAAGACCGCCAATGCCGGAGCCAATAATAATTGCTTTCCTGCTCATTCCAGTTTTCCATCATATCTGTGATTTCATTCACAAAGATTATAGGAACGCACACGTTATTTGCCGAATGACAGATGTGCCTCATAAGTATTGACTTTTAACACTTATCCTCTTACAGTTTGAAATTATTTACCGAGGGGGTAAAACCATGTCTCATCGAACCTTGCATTATGCCAGAAACACTCTCATCGCGTTTCTGCTCCTCGTCTCCATCATCGGTTTACGAACAAATACAGCGGCAGCACGTCCGGCACACGCGGCATTCGTGCCGGGAAACCTTGTAATTTATCGCGTTGGTACGGGTGCGACAACACTGTCGACTACTGCTATCAACGTATTTTTGGATGAATATACTGCTGGCGGCACATTCGTACAATCGATTTCTTTGCCCACCACTACGTCTGGAACACAACGCCGCTTAACCGCTGGTGGGACTACTAGTTCTGAAGGTCTGTTGACTCGCTCTATAGACAAAAGATTTTTATTGCTAACAGGGTATGACGCTGCGGTTGGTACGTCTGCTGTTGCAAACACGGCGTCCAGTACCACTCCCCGTGTTATTGGTCGTGTAGATACCAGCGGGCTTACAGACACTTCCTTATGTACTAACACAGACTACACCGGTGGTAGCATTCGTAGCGCGACTTCAACAGATGGAACCGCAATCTGGACAGGTGGAACCGCAAGTACAGCTTCAACCGCAGGGGTGCGCTACTATACGTTTGGAAGCACGGTATGTGTGGCAGGAACAGATGTCAGTACGGTAACAGTTACAAACACTCGTGCCGTAAATATTTTTGATGGACAACTATACGTTTCGTCTCAATCTGGAGCAATTCGTCTTGGAACGGTAGGAGTAGGAACACCAACTACTTCGGGGCAAACAATAACCAATTTACCAGGACTACCAACTGGCAGTGGTTCACCTTATCAATTTTTCTTTGCCGATCTTGATAGTGGTGTAGCGGGAATGGATACTATCTACTACGCTGACGATAGCACAAACACAATCACTAAATATAGTTTAGTTGCTGGTACATGGACAGCAAACGGAACAGCGGCATTTTCCACTGTACGAGGTTTGACAGGTACGGTAGCTGGTACAACGGTGACTCTCTATGGAACTTCACCAACCAACCTAGGGCGATTAATCGATTCATCCGGGTATAATGCAACACTTTCGGCTACTGTTACAACACTTGCCACCGCAGGAACAAACACAGCCTTTCGCGGTATAGCATTCGCACCGGAAAATCCAGTACCAACCAGTACGCCGACGAATACAGCGACCAGTACGCCCACTGACACGGCAACATTTACACCAACAAATACGCCGACGGAAACGCCTACTGATACACCAACGGCGACGCTGACCAACACCCCAACAGAAACGGCAACGGCGACCAATACACCAACCAGCACCGCAACCCCAACGACGACCAATACACCCAGTCCGGTAACGATGATTGTCAACACGCCGCTGGATGTGGTTGCCAACAACGGGTTGTGTTCGTTGCGTGAGGCGATCATCAACGCCAACAATGATAACCAGTCTGGTTCGATAGACTGTGCGGCAGGGTTCGGGACGGATACGATCACCTTCGCGGGGAATTACACCATCTCGCTGGGGAGCAACCTGCCGCAAATCACGACAACCATCATCATTCAGGGACTCGGACCGGCAAACACGCAGATCGTTGGTGGCCTAAACGTCCGTGATTTCAACGTAGCGGCGGCGGGTAACCTCACGCTCTACGATCTGACGCTCCGCAACTCGAACTGCGATACCTCATGCCCAACGCATCCACGCTTTGGCGGTTCAATCCTCAATGCTGGTCGTGTCACGATCAACAACAGCGTCATCGTGAACAATGTTGCTTCGGCATCTGGTGCAGATGGTGGCGCGATCTATAACATGGCGGGATCGTTCCTGACGGTCACGAACAGCACCTTTGCCAATAATACCGCCAACCGCGCAGGTGGCGCGATCTTCGATGGCGGTACAACCAGTATTACAAACAGTACCTTTGCCTCCAACAGTAGCGGTGCAGCCGGGAGCGCGATTGCGGCGGGCGTCGGTCTGGTCGTTCGCAGCAGCACCTTCTCGTTGAATACATCAGGGTCAGGTGGGGCGGCCATCGCTGGCAACCCGACGCTCACCAACTCTATTGTCGCTCAAAATACCGGGCGTGACCTGACAGGAACAATCACCTCGCAAGGTTATAACGTTATTGGCGACACTACCGGAACAACTGGTTTCGCTGGCACAGATGTCCTGAATGTCAACGCTGGTTTGTCACCACTTGCAAATAACGGTGGCCCGACGCAGACAATGGCGCTTCTGGGGACGAGTCCCGCCCTCGGCCTGGCGCAGACAAATTGTGAACCGCTGGATCAGCGCGGGGTTGCTCGTCCACCCGTCAAGTGCGATAGCGGTGCATATGAAGACCCGTTGCTTCCAGCACCGACGAATACGCCAACGGCAACCTATACTGCAAGCAATACCAGCACACCAACGGCGACGTTTACGCCAAGCGATACGCCAACGGCAACCTACACCAATACAGCGACAGCAACGCTGACGCCAAGCGATACGCCAACGAGTACAGACACACCGACTGATACGGCAACCTACACGCACACGCCGACCTCGACCTTTACAGCGTCCAATACGCCAACCGCAACGTTTACACCAAGCAACACGCTGACAGCAACATTCACACCGTCGCTCACCAACACGGCGACATTCACGCCGTCTAATACCAGCACAGCGACCCTGACACCAAGCAACACGCCAACCGCAACGTTCACGGCATCCAACACCAGCACGGCGACATTCACACCATCGCTCACCAATACGGCAACATTCACGCCGTCCAATACCGCGACGGCGACCCTGACGCCAAGCAATACGCCAACCGCAACGTTCACGCCGTCCAATACCAGCACAGCGACATTCACACCGTCGCTCACCAATACGGCAACGCTCACGCCGTCCAATACCGCGACGGCGACTCTGACGCCATCGCGCACCAACACACCGACGTTCACGCCGAGCAACACTGCAACCTTCACACCAACGCACACGAACACACCTGTGCCGCCGCGTCCTGATACGATTGGCGCATATAAAGATGGTGTGTTCTCGCTACGGAACAGCAACAACACTGGCGCAGCCGATATAACCGCACTGTTCGGCGGCGATGCGTCTGACCTGCCGATTGCGGGCGACTGGAATGGTGATGGCGTCGATACCATCGGTGTCTATCGTAGCGCGACAGGCTTCTACTACCTGAGCGACTCGAACACTTCGCCTACGCTGTCCTATAACTTTATCTTCGGTAATCCGGGTGATACACCGTTCGCGGGCAAGTGGACAGCCGATATGACCGCCGATGGTGTTGGCGTTTATCGCAACAGCAACGGTATCCTGTATCAGCGCAAATCGCTCACCAGCGGCTTTGATGACTTCTTTGCCATCTTCGGCAATCCGGGTGATCAGGGCTTCGCGGGCGATTGGGATGGAGACGGATTCGATAGCGTCGGTGTCTATCGCTCCGCAAACCAGACATGGTATCTGAGCAACAACAGTACGCCAAGCGGAATCACGTTTAGTGATATTGATTTCGTCTGGGACATCAGCACAAACCTGCCTGTTGTTGGAGATTGGGATGGAGACACGGATAGCACCGTTGGCTATCTGACGCCGTTGGGAGTCTTTGCCCTGCATCCGAACAACGCCAGCGCAGGGACAGATAACGTGTTTGCGTTCGGCCCGACAAGCGCCAGGCCAATAGCTGGCAAGTGGATCGCACCATCGAAGCCATCGGTTGGCAGTCTGATCGGCGGCGCTCAATCCGGTGGTACTAACGAGGATATAGGTTCAGGCGATTAATCTGAATCGCCAATCGAATATAGATCATTCCGAACTCTAGCGGGATGACCAAACAAAGACCCTGAGTAGACTGTGGATAGAAAGGCAGCGCTCAGGGTCTTTTTGATAGTAGAGCATAGCCCCTGTTCCTACGATCAGTACCCCATCCGGTTGGCTGATGCTACAATCAATGTCACGGTTAAGGGCTGGAATCATGGAAAAGCGTATTGTTGAATTTATTCGGACACTACGGGCAGCAGGCGTGCGAATTTCCGTCGCCGAAAGCGCGGATGCCATGCGCGCGGCTGAACAGATCGGCGTGCAGGAACGCAGCGATTTTCGGGAAGCACTCCGCGCGACTCTGGTCAAGGAAAAGACTGACTTTGAAACCTTCGATCACTTCTTCCCGCTTTTCTTCGATTCGGGCGCACCACCCATGTTCAATATGGAACAGGAACTCTCGCCCGACCAACAGCAAATGCTCCGTGACGCTTTGCAATCGCTCATGGGCAATCAGGAAGCGCTCCGCCAACTGCTCGACCAGATGATGAAAGGGCAGCAGTTCAGTCAGGAACAACTGGATCGTATGGCGCAGATGATCGGCCTGCAAAACGCCAGCAGCATGAATCAAGACCCATATTATCAGCGGATGATGCAGCGCGCGATGGGAATGCAGCAGCTTCGGGAACTCATGGAACAATTGCAGGAAATGCTCGAAGCGATGGGCATGTCGCCGGAATCCATCCAGGAAATCATGGAGATGATGGAAGGCAACGCCGATGCGCTTTCCGAACAACTTTCCAAATATGTCGGATCAAACATCGCCCAGAATATGGCAGAGCAGCCCCCGGAAGAAAAACCCGATCTGATGAATACCCCTTTCCAATACCTGGGTACGGAAGACGTGGAGCAATTGCGGGATGAGGTCAAGCGGCTGGCGGCGCGGTTGCGTTCGCGGGCGTCGTTGCGCCAGAAACGCGCCAAAGATGGCAAACCTGATTCTAAATCTACCATCCGACAGAATCTCAAATATGGCGGTGTGCCACTGGAGATCAAGTATCGTGATCACCATGTCAAACCGCGCCTTGTCCTGATCTGCGATATTTCCACCTCGATGCGCTATTGCGCGGAGTTCATGCTGAGTCTGATCTATGAATTACAGGATCAGGTAAGCAAGGCGCGTTCGTTCATTTTCATCAGCGATATGCACGAGATCAGCGACTATTTCCGGCAATTTCAACCCGCCGAAGCGATCCAGACCGTTCTGGATACACACCGCCCCGGTTCGTATAACACGAATCTGGGGAACAGCCTGCAAACCTTTTGCGATGAAAGTCTGGATGCCCTTGATAGCCGTACAACGATCATCATCCTCGGTGATGGGCGCAATAATTACAACGATCCACGCATTGATCTGGCCTCCGATATGCAGCGGCGCTCGCGCCGACTGATCTGGTTCAACCCGGAATCGGAAGGGCAATGGGGGACAGGCGATAGCGATATGCACCTGTACGCGCCTGCCTCGAATGGTGTGTTTCAGGTGCGCAATATGGCGCAGCTTGTCGAGGCGATTGATCGCATAATGACGGACGGTTAAGACTGCATGATAGATAATGGGTTCACAATCCGGCGCGGCACGGAACAGGATATTCCTGTCATCCTCGGATTCATCCGCGAACTTGCCGAGTATGAAAAACTCTTGCATATGGTGGTGGCAACGGAGGATACGCTACGTGCCACCCTCTTCGGGGAACGTTCCTACGCCGAGGTTGTCCTCGCTTGCGAGGGGGATAGCCCGGTTGGGTTTGCGCTTTTCTTCCACAACTTCTCGACATTTCTGGGCAAGCCGGGGCTATACCTCGAAGATTTATATGTACAGCCACAGGTGCGCGGCAAGGGTTACGGGAAAGCGCTCCTCAAATATCTGGCGAAGATTGCAGTAGAGCGGGGCTGTGGGCGTTTTGAGTGGTGGGTGCTGGACTGGAATGATCCTTCTATTCAATTCTACAAATCGCTGGGCGCGATTCCGATGGATGAATGGACAGTATTTCGCGTCACCGGGGAAAATCTGGAAAAACTCGCGCAGGATTGATCGGTTTCTATTGCAAATCCTCACATAAAAAATGGGCGCTTCCATCGTGTGAAAGCGCCCATACTATTGCCTAAAGCATCAACAGATTACTTGGCGGCTGTCGCTGCGGGAGCAGGCGCACCACCGGGCATCATATTCTTCAGGTCTTGCATCTTGGCGCCTTCAGGAGCCTTGACATCGAACTTCTCGTTGATCTTGTCGAGTTTGACATCGAGGCTGAACAGCAGGTCACCTGTGCTGGCTGCGCCGCTGGCACCGCCACCCATCGCAGAAGCATCGATCTTCAGCTGAACGTACAGCTTCAGGCCACGAACGTAACCATCTTCACCCACATAGCGGGTAACGGTGATCACGCTATCCTTAACCAGCGTGCCGACGATTGGAGCGAGTTGCTCAATCTGGGCATCGGTGATTTCGGGGCCGGTTGGGTTGCTGGACTTGGCGATTGCCTTGATCAGCGGATAGATGTCCTTGCTGGCGAGCAGGGCCTTGATGTCGAACTTATAGATGAAGGAAGTGGTCTTCTTGCCACCGATGTCTGGGCCGGCGGCCTTTTCCTGGGTGATGAAGCCCTTGATGTTCGGGATCGCGGAGATGCTCTGCATCACAGCCGGGTCGCTCAGGAGCGCCTGAATCTGGGCAGTCTGGGCAGCAGTTGCGCCACCACCAGCACCGCTGCTCTGGCTCATCGCCATTGTCAGCACATCAGCGAGCTTGACACCCATCCATCCAGCCTTGCCGTCGTTGGCATAGAGAACGCCGTCAACGATTACGATGTTGACTTTGCCGGACTGATCTGTGCCTGTCCCCTTGGTCGAGCCGTCGAGGTCGAGCGTGAACTTGAGGCCACCAAGCGCGGCTGTCGGGTCGCTGCCAGTCATTGCGGCTGGATCAATCGCAAAGACGCCCTTGCCCTTGGAGAGGATTTCAACGTTGGTCGCACCAGAGCTAACCTTCAGTTGGAAGTCATAAGACTGCTCAAAAGAGGTAACACTGGCAAGTTTAGCATCGGCATCCGCCAACATCTTGCAATCAGCTTCAGCAAGGGTGCAGCCTGTGCCTTGCGCACGCGCACCGCTTGGGAAGCTGGCAACAGCCATGAGCGCAACCAGCAGCATTACAACGAAACGCTTCATTGGTAAATTCTCCTGTAGATCACACAAAAACGTACAGTCTCTAGGACTGACCCATAGATTATACAGACTTTTATTGCATATCCACAACGCAGGGGATGGTTTTTACCAGACCTTAACAGGAAATTTATATCACGGGGCAAAGTGCCAAAAAAAACGAGGATGCCTGTTGTGCATCCTCGCCAATTCCTGAAATGTGAGTTGGATTAATGTACTGCTTCTGCCGAAAGTACCTGACGCGCCTTGAGTGCCAGTTGCAGGTTCAGACGCACATCCGCATCATCCAGATCGAGCCGCGTGATTTCCGCGATCCGGTTCAGGCGATAGGCCAGCGTGTTGCGGTGAATGTTCAGGCAAGCGGCGGTACGGGCAGTGTTGCCGTTATTATCAAAATAAACCCGCAGTGTCAGGAGCAAATCGCTGTGCTGCTGATCATCGTAGGAAATCAGGTCAGCAAGCCATGTGTTGCAGAAACGCTGTAATTCTGTCGGGTTTTGCAGGGCAGTCAGCAGTGAGTAGAGGCTGAAATCGCCAAAATAGGTGGCGTGTGTTTCTGCCTTCAAGCGGACGCACAGGTTCGCAGCATCATAGGCTTCGCGCAGCGAACTCCGCAGATTGTCCATATCCTTCGCCGGACGACCTACACCGCAGCAGACTTCGCCACTGGTCAGGCGTGCTGCCATGCGTTCGCGCATCTCTTCGGTCAGGCGCTTGAGGCGCTGTGTTTGCTGTGGGTCTTCGATAGGATAAAATAGAACGACGCATTCGCGGAAGGTCAACACTGGGCCGTTCAAACGACGGCGGCTGGCTTCGGTGTGGAGCATGGCTGCAAATTGTGCGACCTGCAAATGTGCGCCGCTGACACGGTAGACCACCGCTGAATAAAATTGCTGGGTGGAGAATCCGTGTTGTTCCAGCAAGGCGCTATCGGGCATTTCGCCAGACAGCCATTGCTCGATCCACTCGTTACGCCCGACCCGCAGCATGGCGGGGCGTGTATAGTTTCCGTATGTTAGGCTGTTTTGATAGTCTGTCATGTCAACCCCAAATCGATCCTTGCTATTGCCGGGAATTTTACGTGCGAATTGCCGAAAACCCTTTGGAGATGTTGCCAGAAAGTTTGATATGGGAATTTGTGCGCTTTGCATAACAGAAAATTTGAACGGAAATGCCATTGAGCAATTTCACGGTTGAATTGCCAGGATAAACAAAAAACTGGAAGATAATGATAATAATGTCCATTTTTTCCGGTTTCGGCGCGTAAAACGAGTTAATTGGGGAAATATTCAGCAAATACTAACGGATTCGAGGTACTTTAATCCGGGCAGATATTATCCCTGCTTTAAATTTTTGCCGGCAAATTCTTGTGCAACATGCTAAAAAATTTGAGGGATTTATTGGATACCGTCTAACGAAGCAATAACAGCGGCTCCCTGAACAATCCTTGTTTATCTGAATACTGTTAGAAATTTGCAAATGACTTATGACCAACCGCGCTCTCAAAATCGTACAATTTACACTGGAAATTGTCCTGATCCTGTATTTCTGCTGGTTCTTCACCCAACACTTGCAGGATTTTTCGCCAAACCGTCGTCTTGCGGGGGGAGAATTCAGCTACCTGATCAGTAGCGGCGAGATCGCCCATATCGTTTATGAGAAAACGGGCGCGATTCCGTTGTGGAATCCCTTCATTGGGTTGGGTGAACCGCTTCTGGAGAACCCCTTCTCCTATGTGTTGAATCCGCTAATGACATGGTCTGTGCTGTGGTGGGGCGCATATAACGGCGCGAAGGTTGCAGTCTTGTTGCACATTGCCCTGATGGGCATTGGTGGTTGGCTACTCGGCTATACCCTGCGGCTGAATGCGCCGTCACGCTTGTTATTGGGCTTGATCCTCGCAGGTAGTGGCAGCATGGCGGCAAATATCGGCAACGGCTTTTACCAGATGGGGCTGAGTCAGGCATATATCCCCTGGGTGCTGGCGGGCGTGATCGGCACGCTCTATCTGGAAAAACGCTGGCCTGTAGTCGTGTTGGCAGTCTCCACCGTGTTGATGATCTTCGCCGGGACGTTCTGGCACATTTTGCCAACAGCGATGGGTGCTGCACTATTGACAGTCGTGGCGCTGGCGCGCTGGAACAGCCAAACCCGTCGTCCTGCGATTCGCTGGGATCGGTTGCGGCGGGTATTGATTGCCGGGATATTCATCATCGGTTTGGGCGCGGTGCGACTGATCCCACAGTTCCGCAATCAGGACCTGGTGGCGCATCCGGCGGAATTACTGCGTGATACGTTCACATTTGGCGATATTTTTATGCGTCATTTCACCAATGTGCTGCCGAATAATTCGCTGTTGAATAACGTGATTATGCACTATCACTACATCATTCCCGGCGTGTTTATGCTTGCGTTGCTGGTTTTCCGTCTGGGGCTGCTGGTTTTTCGGATGGTCAACAAGGATCGCCAAGCAGTACGCGCACATTACCCGGCGTTGATAGTGCCATGTCTGATCACAGTCTTTGTCCTGACGATTTGGGCGATGGAGAATATTCCAATCGTTCATACCCTATACGACGCGATCCCGTTTTTGTACCAGTGGCGCTATGTGGGGCGCATGGGGGCAACAGCATCGGTGTTCATTGCGCTGATTGCCGCCTTCTGGCTGGATGATCTGATATGTTTAATTCAGCAATACTTGATGCAGATTGGCTCATCCCGATTTAATATGCTGGTTGCCAGAATCGCCATGTTTGCCGCCCTGATTGCTTCGATAAGTACCGGGTTGGATGTAATGAACAACTGGCGGTTGCGCGCCTATCTCGACACAGATGCCGATGTGGAAACGCCACCACTTCAAGCGCTGCGAGAGCAGCACCCTGCCGAATTTCTATCGGTGTATACCGCAGGATTTTTCCGCTTCTTCCCGATGTATCGCTTTCTGATTCGGGCTGCGTTCGGCAACCCGGACTATCGCCCGCTGGGGCGCAGAGCAACGCTTGGCACGGACTATCTTTTTTATCGTGCCTCACCACAGTACGCTCTGATCTTTGGCGATCCGGTGATCGATCTGTTGAAGCGCCTGGGATATAAGGCGATGGATACGATCCCGAACTTTATGGGTCAGGACATAATGTTCTATAACGACAGTGTGCCGACCTATGCTTTCACAGCCACGCTTGGAAGGTTGACGGAAAAACAGAGTACCAGACCACTTGTCTATCTGGATACGCTCCCGGTGACGAACTTTGACCATAATATTGACACCATTCGCGTTCGGGTCAATAACTGGCCTCTGGATTCGGTACTCTTCGTGCAGGAAACATCTTATCCCGGCTGGCAGGCAACCATCAACGGAACGCCTGTGATTGTCGAATCATCCGGGGAGCGAATCGGCGTACAATTACCGAACGATGTGGAGAAAGCCGAAGTTATATTCAGCTATCGCCCGCCATTGCTGTATGTGAGCGCGGTAATTTCCGGCGTTTCATTTTTATTGTTCATTTTTTATGCGTTGCAACTGGATCGCTGGTGGCGAAAAATCAGAAATCGCGTGCGTGTTCAACAGCGAACCTGAGGCTGCATAATCACATTTGTAAACAGGCTTCGATCTTTTTTCGCGCAATATGCTGTAAGGCGCGTACCAGCGGGCGCAGGCAATAGAGCGATTTCCCAATCCACAGCGGCGTATAGTCTGGTGCGTTATCCAGAAACATATAGGCGGCAATCAATATCTGCCGAAGCATATAGTCACCGGGATAGTATTCACTATATCTACATAGCGCCAGTACCGCGTAGGCTGTTTCTTCTGTTGTAGAACGGATCGCTCCCCAGCCGCCATCATCACGCTGGGTACGAAAGAGTTTTTCAATGGCACGCCGGGAAAGTTCCTGTGCAAGCGGTTGTGGCAGATCAAGCAGCAATCGACCTACCTCACCGATAACGTAATAGGGCGAGACGTGCCATTTGCAAAGCCAATGTACGATCTGATCGTCCAGCAATCCATCCAGCCACGATAAAATCGAATCAGCATAAGGGTTGTCAGGCCATGCTGCCAATACATGCACATTCGTAGAAACGGACGCATTTCGCTCAAATAGAAATGTTTTATAAAGTTTGCCATCATACATTAAAGGTGCAATTCGTTCGAGCGCGGTCTGTCGGGCTTCCATAGGCCAATTGAGGGCAATCATGGCAACCGTTCCGGTATCCAGTTCCGGGGTAATGTCATCCCCCGCTGCTCCCACACGGGGAGTGTATGCAAGTACCGAACGTAACCCTTGCACCTGCTCCAGTTGATCAAATTCCCGATTGCTGCCATCGTTATACATCAGTGTCCATGCTGTCAGAAAATTCGTCAGGTCATCAAAAACACCAACCACCCGTTCTTCTGGATTCAGTGTTTCGACATATTCCATTAGCTTTGGTGGGGGAGTACGCCCCTGAAGAAAATAGTTCAGGACAGTCATGGCGCTGGCCGCAGGGGAATGAGTAATTGAACCATTCTCGTAACCGAATGATTCGACAAATCGGTCAAGATCAACGGGCAGGCCATAGAGACATTCCGCTCCAAACCCGGCAATCGAATAATCGGGATCGAAGAATCGATCCCAGTGTATCAGTTTCTCCCATTTGTGATTTTCACTTTCGACAACCTGGCGGATAGAAGGGCTGTGATCTATTACCTGCCCAAACCGGTGCAGTGAAAACCGATCCAGTGCGCCAATCAAGCCGCCAAATGTGAGAGTTTCTGTAGCAGCAGATTCGTTCCGATTGGCCTGTAACGCCATCAGAATACCATTGGCAATATTCACATTACCGTCATTCCAGAATGCCAACGCCGTTGCATAGGAAGAAATATAAATATCCTGCCACGAAAGGTCTGCACGCATTTCGTGTGCATTGACATAGTTTTCGAGTAACCACCGCAGGCACGCTTCCCGATGGCGTCCCGGCACAAGTGCAGCTACTGCTATGGAATATAAGCATTGAGAGAGTTGATCTGGCGCGCGGAGAACGTGGTCAATTAGATAGTTTGTGGGAAGCGTTATCATCACCTGTTGAACCTGTTTGTTGTGGAGGCGTTCCCATCCAGCGGGGAAGGTCGACGGTAAAGGTGCTGCCTTTGCCTAGTTCACTGTGAACAACAACAGTTCCTTTCATGGCATCGATCAGACCTTTGGTGATTGAGAGGCCAAGCCCCGTGCCGCCATGTTTACGATTATTCGTACCATCTACCTGACGGAAGGTATCAAAAATATATTTTTCCGCGCCGGGCGGCATTCCTGCCCCGGTGTCACTGACTGCAATTCGGATCATCTCGCCTTGCGGCGTATGGAGGCCGGAAACCAGCACTTCGACCTTGCCCTGATCGGTGAATTTTATCGCATTGCCGATCAGGTTGTTGACAATCTGCTGCACCTTGAAAATATCCCAATAGGAAGACTCTGGGACATCGGCGGCGAATAGCGCCGACAATGTGACCGGCTTACCCTGTACAAGCCCCTGCTGATTGTCCACAATCTGGGCAATGAGTTGGCGCGGCGAATAGGGGATCGGTTCAAGTCGTGTCGAGCCAGATTCGATCTTCGCCAGATCGAGCAGATCATCTACCATCAAACGCAAATTCTGGGCATTATTCAGGATTTTCGGGTTGAACTCGGTTTGCTTCTGTACCAGTTCTTCCCCTTCAAACATGCCGGAAGCCATCAACTCGGTATAGCCGATGATCGCGTTAAGCGGCGTGCGCAGTTCATGGCTCACGTTGGAAAGGAATTGCA
>CAYSOC010000147.1:0-17621 GCA_964432445.1 uncultured Anaerolineaceae bacterium | reverse complement strand
AAAACTGCCGCCAGCACAACGTTCCAGAAGGTGCGCGATTTCATCTTCGATTTGCGCCCGATGATGCTGGACGACCTCGGCCTTGTCCCGACGGTGCGCCGCTACACGACTGCGTTTGCGGAAAAGAACAACATGGAAATCGAACTGACGGTTGCGGGCGATGAACATCGCCGGGTTGAACCACATGCCGAAGTCACCGTCTTTCGCGGTATTCAGGAAGTATTGGGCTATGCGAAGGAATTTGCAGGCTCAACGCGCATCGAAATCATGCTGGATGTAGCGGGCGACGATGAAATCCGCACGACGATGGATTTCAATGGCAAGTCGATTGACGAAGTGGAAAACACGCCGGAACTCAGTAATCAGAGCGGGCGCGTTTTCAGCCTGAACACGCTGAAAGAGCGTATCGAACTGGTCGGCGGAACGGTAGACATTATGAGCAGCGAAGGCGAAAGCAACAAGATCGACTTCAATATCCCTGCTCAGGAACGTATGTAGAAGCGCTCATCAAGCGTTCATTGTGCCGCTGTTAGAATGGTTTGAATGTCCGAATTGTTGAAATGGCGCATCTCTAAGGTACAATGAACGCAGGCAATAGGACTATTCACCTGTTTGCCTTTTTTTCAGACCTGATTAAACTGTTGTCTTGGCGACTCTAACCGCTTGGGAGGCATCGCATAATGAATCGTCGCGTTCTATTATTATTGGTACTGCTGGTTGTCATTGGCGGTGCTGCTGCTGTTCTTGTCTTGCCTGGGCTGATCGGTGGTGGCGGCGGTGGCGTAGTCACAGACGGTACGCCTGGAGGAATTGGGACTATCCCGACACAGGTCATTAACACGCCTACACCTGTCCGCGTCACACCGATTCTGATCGCTGTACAGGAACTCCCACGCGGTATTCGTATTCCTGCAAATGGTATCGAAGTGCGTTACTTCCCGGCGGAAAACGTCCCGACCTATGCGATTGGTGCTGACCCGGCAAACAAGGAAGAATATGATCGGATTGTTGCCGATGTTGTTGGCAAGATTGCGCGTACCGATATTGCGCGTGAGCAGCCCTTGCTCTCCACCATGCTGGTGGACGACGTGACGCAGGTGTCAAAAGTTGGTTCGGATGCCGCTGCGGTGATCCCGGTAGGCTTGCAGGCGATCAGCGTCCCGATTGATCGCAACAGCGCGGTATCGTTCGCACCACGCCCCGGTGACTATGTAGACGTGATTGTCTCGTTCCTCTATGTCGATGTGGACGAAGAATTCCAGTCGCGCAAGCCGAACAATCTCAGCTTCACGACCATCAAGCAGGACGGTACGATTGAAATTGTACAGGGCTTGCAGGGTCGTCTGGAACCATCGAGCCTGTCGCAATATCCGGTTGTCGTTGGCCCGTCCGAAGTCCAGCGCCCGCGTCTGACCACCCAGCGCACTATTCAATCGGCGCTAGTGATTCACATGGGGACGTTCCCGCTGGAAGGCAATTTCATCGGCAACACGCCAACGCCCGCTATCCAGCCGACTGTCGCCGCCGATTCTGGCGAAGCGACCAAAGGTCCGCCAACAGCCATCCCGACCAAGCCTTTCCCGGAGACGATTACGATTGCCGTGCGTCCACAGGAAGCGGTTGTGCTGGCGTGGCTGATCGAATCGCGCGTTCCGCTGACGTTCACGCTCCGCAGCCCGAACGAAAGAGACCGCGCCAACGTGCCATCGACACCCGTTACACTGCGCTATATCGTGGAGACCTATCAGGTTGCACAAGCGCCCAAGCTGCCCTATGCGCTTGAACCCGCAATCCGTTCGGTTCGCCAGCTTGTATCCGGGACGCTCACTTCGATTAGCGATCCGGGAAGCCAGATTGTACCCAGTGGTGGCACGAAGTAGCCTGATTTCGTAGCAAGTTTGTGATCAGGGGCGGGAGCAACTCTCGCCCCTCTTTCCTATAATTATGGCGTAAGTAAAACCTCTTTTTCTGTAAATCCGCTCCGTTTATTGGAGTTTATGCACCATGAGTCGATCTGCTGTTATGCCGCAAGGCGATAAGAAAAACATGATCCGTGTGATCATTGTTGATGACATTCCCGAAACACGAGAAAACCTCAAAAAACTGCTGGCGTTCGAGCCGGATATTGAAGTCGTTGGCACAGCCAGCACCGGGCGCGAGGGTCTGGAACTCGCCATCGCCAAGAAGCCCAACATCATTTTGATGGACATCAATATGCCGGATATGGACGGCATCACGGCGACGGAACAGATTCACAAGTCTGTACCCTCGGCAGGCGTCATCATGATGTCCGTGCAGAGCGAAGCCGACTATCTGCGGCGGGCGATGCTGGCAGGCGCGCGTGACTTCCTGACCAAGCCAATCTCTGGTGACGAACTCTATGCAACCGTGCGGCGCGTTCATGAACTGACGCCAAGATATGACGAAAATGTCATGATGGCCTCGCGCGGCGCTCCGAGCGGCAAGGTGAGCGACTCCGGGCTTTCCGGCGATAAAGATGGCAAAATGTTGGTTGTCTATTCGCCACAGGGTGGAGCAGGCAAAACCACCATTGCCACCAATCTTGCTGCTGCCATGATGCGCGAAGGGATCAAAATCCTGCTGGTCGATTGCGACCTGCAATATGGCGATGTGGCCGTTTTCCTGAACCTGAGCGCGCAATATACCCTGACAGAACTCGTCAAGAATATTTCTGAAGATGACGAACTGGATATGGATTTGGTCGAAAACGTGCTGGTCAAGCACGATAGCGGCCTCAAGGTGATGCTTGCGCCACTCAGCCCGGAAGAAGCAGAAGGCGTCTCGCCCGAAGCAGTTTTGAAACTGTTGACCAAACTGCGTTCCAATTTCGATTACATCATCGTAGACACCGCCAGCAAGCTGGATGAACTCAATCTCAACCTGTTTGATGTTGCCGATAAAATCCTGCTGGTGACAAACCCGACCCTCCCGGCGCTGAAAAATACACGTATCGCGCTGACACTGTTCACGACGCTGAAGTATCCAGAGGAAAAATCTATCTTGGTCTTCAATCGCGTGAACGCAGAATTTGAGCGCTCAAAGGTTGTCCCGCCGGTTTCTGCCTTCGAGAAGAAACTGAACAAGACAGGCGTTGTACAAATCCCGGAAGATGAGCGCAAAGTTCTTTCTGCACTGACGCGCGGAACACCGCTGATTGCCGCAAAGGAACGAAACACTTCCCCGGCACGCGAATTTTATTCACTTGCAGAAAGTATGCAAAACCTGTTTGGAGCGCCAGAGGCCGCTGCTGTTGCGCCCGTCGAACAAACCAAGTCTTCTCGCCTGTCCATCTTTGGCAAGCGCTAGAACCGTATCGTAAGTGAGTTGAGGAATGAGGTAATCCGATGTCCCTGCTTCGTCGCATCAATCAAGGGGGTGGCGCACAACAGCCCCAACAGCGTCCATCCGAGCCATCATCGCCAGCGCCGTCTTCGGGTGGGAGCAATCCGCCCAATGACACATCGCGTCTGGCCGCTTTGCAGGATAAGCGTGTCTCGATGCCTGCCGCTGCAACTGCGGCGCAGACCAAAGACAACCTCGTAGATATCAAGTCGCGCGTGCAGACCAAACTCCTGAGCGAACTCGATCCGTCGATGGATACCCGTTCGCCGGAAGTGCGCGCGACCATCGAGGAATTGTTCAGCACCATCCTCAACGAAGAAAGTATCGTCCTCAGCCGCAACGAAAAGGCGCGTCTGTTCGATCAAATCATCGCGGAAATCCTCGGCTTCGGGCCGCTGGAATCGCTGCTGGCAGATGACACCGTGACCGAAATCATGGTCAACGGGCCACGCAATGTTTATATCGAGCAAAAAGGGCGTTTGACCCGTTCCAATGTCACCTTCGAGAACGACGAACACGTTTTGCGCGTGCTGGATCGTATCGTTGCGCCGCTGGGTCGTCGTATCGACGAAAGCTCTCCGACGGTAGACGCGCGTTTGCCGGATGGTTCGCGTGTGAACGCAGTCATTCGCCCGATTGCCCTCTGCGGTCCGACAATCACCATCCGTAAATTCTCCAAGAAGCCGTTGACTGTCGAAGACCTGATTCGTTTCGGTTCGATGACCAACGAAATCGCGGAATTCCTCCGCGCTTGTGTTATGGCACGTATGAACGTCGTTGTGTCCGGTGGTACAGGTTCGGGCAAGACAACGCTGCTGAACGTACTTTCGGGCTTCATCCCGAACGATGAACGCATTGTTACCATCGAAAACGCGGCAGAACTGCAACTCCGTCAGGAACACGTTGTATCGCTGGAAACACGTCCGGCGAACATCGAAGGACGCGGCGCTATTGAAATCCGCGATCTGGTGATCAACTGCCTCCGTATGCGCCCTGACCGCATCGTCGTTGGAGAGTGTCGTGGTGGTGAGGCGCTGGACATGCTTCAGGCAATGAATACCGGTCACGACGGTTCATTGACAACGGCACACAGCAACAGCCCGCGCGATACGCTCGCGCGTCTCGAAGTCATGTGTCTGATGGCAGGTATGGAATTGCCAGTACGTGCTATTCGTGAGCAGATTGCTTCGGCGGTACAGCTTATCGTTCACCAGGAACGTCTGCGCGATGGTACACGCAAAATCGTGAAAGTGACAGAAATTCAGGGTATGGAAGGTGAAGTTATCACCATGTCCGACCTGTTCGAGTTCGAGCAGACGGGTATCGAGGCCGGAAAGGTCATCGGGCGTGTCCGTCCGACGGGCTTGCGTCCAAAGTTCATCGACCAGATCGAGGCTATCGGTATCCACCTGCCGCCGTCGGTGTTCGGGATTGGACAGTCGCGCCACTAAATCGCATTCGCACGCGGCTCATTTTTAGCGTTTTTACTCGCCCATATAGTACGGAAGTATTATATGGGCGACTTTGTTCCTATTTGATCAAACCTGGGTTATAATCAACCGTAATCGAAAGGCGTAGTGGAAAGGCCGGGCGATGAATCCGATTGTAATAATCGTCCTTGTGGCGGTTGTCGCCATCATCCTCGTGATCGCAGTTGTGAGCATCCGGTCACAGAACGAAACCGTTGTCGAAGAACGGTTGGGGCGCTATACCGAGCTAACATTTATCCCGGACGCGGAAGAAGAAAAGAAAAACGCGAAAAAGGATAGAAAGCAGGAGAGTGCGCTTACCAAACAACTGGATAAGCAACTGGAACGCGGTAAATGGGGGCAGAAGTGGCGAACAGAACTCGCCCGTGCCGACCTCAAACTGACCGTATCCGAATATATGGCGGTCCACGTTCTTTCGGCATTTGGTCTGGCTGTTGTTGGTTATTTCATTTTCTCGCAACAAATTGTTATGGCGATTCTGGCGGGCGGCCTCGGTATTTTCGTCCCCCGTTTTTATGTTTCGTTCCGCAAGAGCAAGCGCCTCAATATGTTTGAGCAGCAGCTTCCCGATATTCTTGGCCTGTGGGTGAACTCGTTGCGTTCCGGTTATTCGACCATGCAGTCGATGGAAGCTATCTCGCGCGAAGCGGCGAACCCCTCCGCGCAGGAATTCCGCCGTGTGGTTCAGGAAGTCCAGCTTGGTATTCCACAGGAAGCTGCATTAGGACACCTCTTCGAGCGTATGCCGTCTGAAGACCTTGACCTGATCATCACAGCGGTGAATATTCAGCGTGAAGTCGGTGGTAACCTCGCGGAAATTCTGGACATCATCAGCCATACCATCCGTGAGCGCATCAAGCTCAAGGGTGAAATCGGCGTTCTCACGGCGCAAGGTCGTATCACGGGCTATCTGATCAGTGGCTTGCCGATTGTGCTGGCGCTGTTCCTGAATGCCATCAACCCAAGCTATGTCGGCAAGATGTTCTCGGATCGTCTCTGCGGCTGGCCGATGCTGGTGATTGGCCTGGGGCTGATCGGGCTGGGTACTGCTATTATTCAACGCATTGTTGATATTGAAATTTAACCGTCGGGGCTTTTTAGTGCAGGGAGGCATTCACACATGCCACAGATAGTTGGAATCGCAATTCTCGTCATCGGCGCGCTAGCCTTGATAGTTGGCCTAATCTATGTTGGCAGCCGCGAAAATTCGGGCGAAGACCCCTTGATGAAGCGCCTTGCTGCCTATGGAGACCGCGAACTGCCTTCTTCGCTTTCCGATCTGGAAATGGAGCTTTCGTTCCGGGATCGTGTGCTTGTCCCGATATTGAAGCAGCTTTCCAATGTTGTGACGCGCTTCACGCCGGAACAACAGATCGAAAACACCATGCACCAGCTTGAACTCGCGGGACGCGCGCAGACAACCGACGCCCGTATGTTCATCGGTCAGCGCTTGTTCATGATGGTCTTGATGGCGGGCGCGGCGTTCCTCGTCTTTGGCATTGTTGCCAAGAACCAGTATGCTGTGGCATTCACCATCGGTGGAGCGTTGTTTGGCTACTTCCTGCCCGCGCTGCAACTCCGCAGCCAGATTTCGCGCCGTCAGGGCGGCATCGTGAAGGCGCTGCCAGACTGTCTCGACTTGCTTACCATCTGCGTGGAAGCGGGTCTTGGCTTCGACGCGGCAATGGGCAAGGTATACGACAAGTGGGACAATGACCTGTCTGTCGCGTTCGGACGTGTCTTGCAGGAAATTCAGCTTGGCAAAATCCGCCGCGATGCGCTGCGTGATATGGCGAAGCGGATGGATGTTCCCGATGTGACCAGCTTCACCGCTGCGATCATTCAGGCCGACCAACTCGGTGTGTCGATCTCGAAAATTCTGCGTATCCAGTCTGACCAGATGCGTGTGAAGCGTCGTCAGCGCGCACAGGAAAAGGCGCACCAGGCCCCGGTGAAAATGCTCATCCCGATGGTGTTCCTGATCTTCCCGTCCATCTGGATCGTGTTGCTTGGTCCGTCGATCATTATTCTGATGCGTACCAATACGCCGCTATGACCGAATCCCGCAGGTTGCCAGCACCTCCCGCTGGCAGCCTCACCCGCCTTCAAGCTACCGCACGGCAGGCAATAGGCGGTTTGCTTGACCTGATCTTCCCGCCACGTTGCGCAGGATGCGGGAAGCTGGAAACGCTTGTGTGTCCTCAATGTGAAGCCAGATTCCAGAAACTGATTCCGAAAGCCCGCGTGATCACCCCGCTCGAAGGGTTGCATACGGCGTTTCTCTACGAAGAACCGCTGAAGCAAATCATTCACGCTTTCAAGTATGATAATCAGCCGCGTCTGGCTTCCATTCTGGGAAAACATCTCTACGCCGCTTATGATGATAAAAAATGGCCTGCCACGCTGGTGACAGCCGTCCCGCTGCACGCCAAACGGCTGCGCGAACGGGGCTACAATCAGGCAGGTCTCCTGGCGGAATCGCTGGCCAGGCAAATCGGCATACCCTATGTTGCCGACGCCTTGACTAAAACCCGACACACAGAGCAGCAAGCCCATTTAAATGCAGATGAGCGTTGGGTGAACGTCGAAGGGGCGTACACTGCCAACCATGTGCGCATTTCGGGAGAAAGTATCATAATCATAGATGATGTCGTCACAACAGGCGCGACACTGCGCCAATGTGCAACGGCATTGATTGAGTCGGGTGCGGCGCGTGTTTGGGCGCTCACCGTCGCCAGTCCTTCCTATTAGCGCCTCATTTTTTTCTGGAGGATCGATTCATGAACCTCGAAATCCAAACCCGCAACCTCAAACTTTCTGACCGCTTGCAAGACTATGCCGAGAAGAAGCTGAACCGACTGGATCGCTATTTGCCAAAAATTGCGGTTGTCCGGCTCGATTTGGCGCAGGAACACAGCAAGAGCCGGGGTGATGTTCCCAGCGCACAATTGACCGTGCGCAGCGAACACGGGACGCTCCTGCGCGCTGAGGTCAAAGATCAGGATGATATGTTCGCCGCGATTGATGTGGTGGTCGACAAGATGTATCGCCAGATCGAACGGTATAAGGGCAAGCGTCGCAATCGTACCGGTGCGGATTTCGACACGATGGAGCCGGAACTCGCGGCTGCCGAAACTTCACCAATCGACGTACTCGATGATGAAGAAGAGCAAGCATTGATCATCCGGCGCAAGCAGGTCGAACTCGTACCGATGTCGGAACAGGAAGCCATCGATCAGCTTGAGATGCTTGGACATACCTTTTTCGTATTCTATAACGCCGAAACTGCGGCGGTGAATGTTGTCTACAAGCGACAGAACAGTGGTTACGGCTTGATCCAGCCGGCGATGGGATAGTTTCAATACCCTCACGGGTGACTATCGCGCGTTGTACCTGGATCACAAACCACAACCACACTGGAATTTTGACAGGATGTTTTGAATGCAGCAAATTGGCGCGATTTTCACGGTTCGCGGTGGAAGCGAATCGTGGGCAGAACAGCATATCCTTAACGCCCATCGCGCCAATGCGCTCGACCTGATCCGCATTCTGCGCGGGCAGGGCATCGAATCGGTGATCGTTGCCTCACCGGAAACCGACTGGCTCCCGGATGATCTGGAAGTCATTAGGGATGACGACGTACCGGATCAATCCTTCCATTTTGGGGAACGACTGGCGCGACTCATTGAGAAACATCCAACACAGGCGCTGCTCCACTTCGGTGGTGGCAGCGCTCCGCTGGTAGATCGCTCGACTACCGGAATGCTGCTCGGCCTGCTGGAAAAATCACTGCGGCAGGATGGTTCTATCCCCAGCCATATCGCCCTGACCAATAACCTCCATTCCAGCGACTGGATAGCGATCAGTCAGGTACAGGATGCTATT
Organism: uncultured Anaerolineaceae bacterium; assembly: GCA_964432445.1. Lineage (GTDB taxonomy): Bacteria > Chloroflexota > Anaerolineae > Aggregatilineales > UBA2796 > JBBRMW01. The sequence continues at coordinate 8,883 of CAYSOC010000147.1, read as the reverse complement.
CCTATCATTGAACGTGCAGACCGGGATAATGGCCTTGCGCTCTCATTCAAGGAAAGTGATCAGTTTGAGGTGCGCGTCCTCGCAAGTCTGCGCCCGGCAACCAGCATGGACATTGATAGTCTGAGCGATCTGGCAATCCTCGCGCAACATCCAGCGCTACAGCCAGAACTCCGCCAGATGATCGGGAACGCTGCTAAGGATTTGGAAGACATTCCGATCTTGCCGCTGCTGGATGTACTACGCAGTCCGAACAAGCATCTGCTCATTGTCGGGCGCGTGTCGCCGCTGGCATGGAACACACTGGAACGTCTTGCCAAATGCCAGATTGATGTGATTACAGAGCGCTTCGGCTATTCGATCCTCAAAACATGGATGGGCAAGAGCGGCTATATCAGCAACGCGATTCACCCACTGGAAAAAATTGCGGATGCGGTCCTGTTCGATAACCGCCCGTTTCTGGAATCTATTGGCGCATCGCCCAATACACACGACTTGCTGGCGTCTGACACGCTTTTGCTGGAAGATGTAGAAGATCACACCCTGCGAGAGTTACTCGTCGCAGTGGACGATCTGCATATCCCGATAGTGATGGGTGGGGAAAGCCTCGTTACAGGTGGTCTCTACGCCCTCGCAGAGATTTTGCAGAGTACCCCGCATCCCTGAGAATTGTGCAAAATTCCCCCAACTACATATAGAATTGAAAATATGCGAGGCAATAAAAGGCAGTCGTTCCAATAACCATTTATCAGCCAGGATATAACAATTTATGACCGATGTATTGATTGAGATTGCTATCGTCCTGCTGTTGATGGTGCTGAATGGCGTGTTTTCCATGTCCGAGACGGCGATCATCTCTGCCCGCAAAATCCGCTTGCAGCAACGCGCCGATACCGGAGATGAACGCGCCAAAGCAGCGCTCGAAGTAGCCAATGCACCAAATGACTTCCTCGCAACGGTACAAATCGGAATAACGCTGATCGGCATCCTGACAGGCGTTGTCAGCGGCGCGACGATTTCAGAACAGATCGCCCTCGCCTTGCAAAATGTTCCTGTGCTTGCTCCTTATGGGGAAGCCATCGGGGTTGGCATTGTCGTCGCTATTATCACTTATCTGACGCTGATCATTGGCGAACTTGTCCCCAAAAACATCGCGCTGACCAACCCGGAACGGATAGCCACGCTGGTGGCTGGCCCGATGCGCCGTCTTTCCCGATTGGCCGCACCTGCCGTCAAATCGCTGGATTTTTCCACCAAAATAGCCTTGCGCGTGTTGGGCATCAAAGCCTCCGGTGAGCCGAATGTCACCGAGGATGAAATCAAGGTGATGATGCGCCAGGGCGCGGAAACCGGGACATTCGAGGAAGGTGAACGCCATATCGTTGAGCAGATTTTCTGGCTGAATGACCTGAATGCCAGTTCCATCATGACGCCGCGTACCGAAATTGTGTGGCTCAACGTGCAGGATGATCCTGCCGACATCCGCGCACAACTGGCGAAGCATCCATTTTCACGCTTTCCTGTTGCCGATGGCACACTGGATAATGTAATCGGTGTCGTGCGTGTCAAAGACCTGGTGACACAGGAACCGCCATATGACCTGCGCAAGGCCGTGCAAAAAGGGGTATTCCTCCCGGAAGGGACTTCGGCGCTCAAGATACTGGAAAACTTCCAGAAGGAACAAACACATATCGCCTTCATCATTGATGAATTTGGCGGGATGCAGGGGCTGGTCACGATCAGCGATGTACTTCAGATCATCATGGGCGACGGACTTTCCGGCGTGATGAAGCACGATAGTGTTGTGCGGCGCGATGATGGTTCGTATCTGCTGGATGGTTTGCTGACTATTGAAGAGGTATATCAGCTACTCAGGATTGAGCCAAAAGAGAACAGCAAAGGCTTTAGTACGCTTGCCGGATTTATATTGGAACATCTGGGTAATATTCCGAATACCGGGGATAACTTCGAGACACAGGGCTATAAATTTGAAGTGGTGGATATGGACGGGCGACGTATCGACAAAGTGATGGTGACACCGCTCCCCGACGCAACGCCCGAACCAGAGCAGAAATAACAGGTAAACACCATAGGTTTCCCAGACCCGGCGAAAGGGTTGTCCGCAAATCAAAAGGCAGCGATTGACCCCTATCCCCCCGCCCTTTCCCCGCCAGCAGGGAAAGGGAGCCAACGCGCGTCTGCGTGGAAGTCCCTCCTCGCTGGCGGGGAGGGATTTAGGGTGAGGTCAATCCACTGTGCTACGCTTGAAACAATTTGCTGATAAGCCTTGAAACACCGGGCTAAAGCCAGGGGTCATGCTTCGACCCATTCGCCCGTCGGGATTTTCTCACCAGCGCGGATAGGAACCTCCAAATGGTTTTCTGCCGGGACAAGCGGGCAACTCCACATCGGAGAATAGGCGCAATAGGGGTTGTACGCCTCGTTGAAATCAATGTGTACTTTGCCGCCGGGCAACTGCTCTACTTCGACATAGCGCCCCGCACCATAGCTTTCCGTGCCTGTGGTCGCGTCGATGAATGGTAGAAAGAATCCCTGCCCCGGTACGAAATACAAGGTCAATGTAGCTTCTTGTCCGTCCACTGTGAATTTGACCGTTCCCCACTTCACATAGGAGCGAATTTCGTTGGTACTGGTCATCATCCGCACATTTTCCTTGCGCTCAAAGGGCGTTGGTGTGACCTCAATATCCAGTGCCAGGTTCGGCTCGAAGTAGTTCAAATTCTGGAAGTGAGATTGCTGTTCCGGCGTGAGAGGCGATTGTGGATGATTTTTGAAGAAGCGATCCTTATCGGCACGTATGTGTTGCAGCCGTTCAGTTGAATAGGTCATAGGCTTTTATCCTCTTCTGTTTATAGTTAGAGGCGCGTCTGTGGCAGGATGTTACCGATAGGGATTATAGAATTTGAATGTGCTGCACGCGGTAAAACTTCGCGCCTGTAACCGATAAATCGTTCCTTCTTCCAGCAAACTTGAGGCGATTTCGTCCTTCACGCTGGAAAAGCACAGCCCACGTTGATCGCCAACGTAGATTGGAGACATAACGCGCCAGAGGTACAACGCCGATTCGCGTTTATCCCACAACCAGCACGCCTGCTGACCATCCAGCACTTCGACAGTTTCCCGAATCGCGTCAATGATCGGTTTGCCTGCTTTCAGTTGCTGCTGAATCCCGCCGATGATCACCAGTGAATCCACTTTCACGGTGGGGTTAGGATTCCATGATTGAAACTGCGCATGGTTGAGCAGCAACCCGTTATGTGCCAGTAGTAAATCATCTGTCTCAAAAGGATGAACCTCTGCAAGGTTATCCGAGCGTCCGGCGGTGGGCGCGCGTACGTGCCCTAACATCAGCGGCGCTGGCTGATCGGGGATTTTCGCGGGATTGAATGGCTCTGTGTAACGGAAAACCTGCCGCTCTCCATTCATAAACAGACCGCCAAAACCGAGATTACCGCGCTCTGTATTACGTTCACCAAGCCGTTTATAGTCAGTGAGTGTGCCACCGATCACGCCGAAAATTCCGCACATAGGCTAGATTATCTCGTATGGGACAGGATCGGGAATGCCAACCGTACGGAAAGCCGCGAGCCGTTCGGCACAGGTCGGGCAGCGTCCACAGGCTTTTTCACCGCCTGCATAGCATGACCACGTTTTAGCGTAATCCACCCCAATTGAGAGGCCGACACGCAAAATGTCTGTCTTGGAATGATTCACAAAAGGCGCGCGAATCTGGATCGGCGTCTTGCGATTCAGGTTATAGACGGCATTGAGTGATTCCAGAAATTGCGGGGTCGTATCCCAATAACCATAAATGTCGTGACGTTGCGCGCCGTAGAATACATCGGCAACGCCCAGACTTTCAGCATAGGCGGCAGCCAGTGCCAGAAATATCATATTCCGGTTGGGGACATAGGTTGGCGGTTGTGGATCGCCCATGACGGTTTCTACATCCGGGATCGCTACCGATTCGGTGATCAGCGCTGACCCGGCAAACACTGATTGCAACGGTGTCAGGTCGAGTACGTTGTGATGTTGCAGATGGAGCAAGGCTACATTTTCGCGGGCGCAGGCAACTTCGCGGGAATGCTTTTGCCCATACAAGAAGCTGATGACAGCGGGAGTTCGCTTCTCTTCTCTCACCAGATGATGCAGCAGGGTCACGCTATCGAATCCCCCGCTGACAATAACCACACTATCGGGCATGATTTCACTTTGTTCGCTATTTGTTCCGATCATAATTCCCATACCGATGAGAAGGAAGGGCGAATCGGGTTTTCTTTCACAAATCTTATTACGTCCCGATTGACCCCCGCAAAGCGCTCTGCTATAATCCTCACCATGTTCTGTCTGTCGTGATGGGGCTGGGTCCCGGACGACGTAAGCCTCCGAATCAGGTCAGGGCCTAACGGCAGCAGCCTTAAGGGGAAACTGCGGGTGTTTCGGATCAATCTGGCCCCGTCACCACAGACAGAACGCTTTTCCAGCGGACGAGTGAAATGCAGAGCAAAGCCTCATCCGGTGCGCCCCAGCGTTCGCCCACACTTGTTTTGATCTTCTCATTGATCATTCTGATAGCTTCGCTTGGTATCGGCACATATTTCATCACAGCCCAGTCTGTTGATTTGCAAATCGGCACGCTGCGTACCACATTACGAACCCATCAAACGACAGTGCGCGCCGCGTTGACAGAGGCCGGAGTCTATCTGGAACACCAGGATCGTGTCACGCCAGCGTTAGAGACACCCTTGCAATCCGGCATGGAAATTGTGGTGACGAAAGCACGCCCGATGATCATCATTGCCGATGGCAACGAAAGCCGCATCCTCACGCACCAGACCGACCCAAAAGCGATTCTGACCGAACAAGGTATCTCGCTGAGTAAAGGCGATACCTTCCAGAGTGATGGAAGTACGATCACAGTCTTACGCGCACGCAGCATCACGCTCGATGATGACGGCACAAAACAGGTGTTGTTTACCACAGGCGAGACGGTCAGCGCCGTACTGGATAACGCCAAAATCAGCCTGTTTACCGCCGATCAGGTTTCCCCTGCCCTGAATGACACGATCAAAGCGGATACGGTGATCACCATCAAGCGTTCTGTCCCGGTCACTATTCAGGTAGATGGGCGTACCTTGCGCACCCGTACCCACAGCAAAACCGTTGGCGGGGCGCTGGCAGAAATCGGCATCGCGCTCAACGGAATGGATACCAGTACACCCAAAAGTGATAACGCTATCACCCCAAATCTAATCATCAAGGTGATGCGAATCACGGAAACGGAAGAGATCGAACGCGCAGAACTCCCCTTCAAGCGCACGCTCACTCCCGATACAACCCTTGAACTGGATCAAATTGTGATTACGCAGCCGGGGCAGATCGGCGTGCAGGAAATTCATACGCGCGTGCGCCGCGAAGATGGCGTCGAAGTGAGCCGATCCGCGCCGTTGCGCTGGGTGGTTACGCCCGCGCGCGATGAACTCGGCAAGATTGGCCTGAATCCGGTTTTGAAACCGCTGGATACGCCGGATTCCAAAATGAATTATTGGCGGAAATTGACAGTACGCGCGGTTGCCTATCGTCCCGGTACTACTGATAAATTGCCAAACGATCCGCTATATGGAATCACCAGCACAGGCCAACGCCTGGCAAAAGGGATCGTCGCTGTAGACCCGGATTTTATCCCGATTGGGACGGAACTCTATATCCCCGGCTATGGGCGGGCTGTCGCAGCAGACGCACCAGGTAATTTGAATGCCCTGCAAATCCGGCTCGGCTACGACGACAGCGACTATATTCCCTTTAATGGCGAAATGACTGTTTACCTGCTTGCGCCCATTCCCCCTTCGGATAAAATCGCGCGCCTTCCTCTCCCGGAGAATTAACATTATGAACGCCATTCGTGAATTGCTGGCAATGTATGAAATTGATCCAAAGAAGAGCCTCGGACAGAATTTTCTCCACGATCCGAATGCTCTGGATCGCATCGTAAACGCTGCTGATTTACAGCCAACCGATACCGTCCTGGAGGTCGGGCCGGGGACGGGCGCATTAAGTTTGAAACTCGCGCCGCTGGTGCAGCGACTGATCACAGTAGAGCTTGATGAACGCTTGCTTCCTGTCCTCGAAGATGTGTTGCCGGATAGCGTTGAACTGTTGCACGCAGATATTCTCCAAACCGATGTTGAGGCTTTGGTTGGAGATGGTGATTACAAGGTCGTTGCCAATCTACCCTATTACATCACCAGCGCGATCCTGCGCCATCTGCTGGAAGTGAAGCATAAGCCGACGACGCTGGTGCTGACTGTGCAACAGGAAGTCGCGGAGCGCATGGTCGCCAAACCAGGCGATATGACGGTGTTGGCAGTGAGCGTCCAGTTTTACGGGAAACCAAAGATCGTTTCAAAGATTGGCGCAGCGGCATTTTACCCACAACCCGATGTGGCCTCGGCGGTGGTGCGTATCGACGTATATCCACAACCCATCGTAGATGTTCCCGGCGATGAAGCCTTTTTTAAAGTGGTGCGCGCCGGGTTTGGTCAAAAGCGGAAACAGTTGAAAAATTCGCTTGGGGACGGGTTGCAAATGACCCATGCCACTGCCGCAGAATATCTCACGGCGGCAGGGATCGACCCGATGCGTCGCGCAGAAACACTATCGCTGGAAGAGTGGGCAGCGCTGACTCGTCAGATCAATTTCGATTAACCAACCGCAATAACGACTCCGCGCACTTTCGGATAGCATCGTTCAATTCATCTGGCGCAATGACGGTAAAATCAAACGAAAAGCCCGCCAAGCGGTGGGCTAACCAATCCAAATCTTCCACACTGCCGCGCATGAGGACACCCTCTGGATGAGGTTCCAGCACCCCAAGTACATCAAATATTTCACGATGCGCCCGGATAATATCCGTCTTGAGCAATACCTCGAAAGTGAACCGTCGGGGCAGTGTCGCCACCGATTGAATGACGTAATTCAGAGCATCAAAGTCGGACGGGCGTTTGAATGAGTTGTCTGTCAGTTCGATCTGGATAATCCGATCCAGACGAAAGGAACGCAGATCGTTACGCAGGCTACAGAACCCAACCGCATACCAGCAACCTTCACGGAAGGTGATGCCATAGGGATCAAAATTGCGCTCTGTTTCTTCATTGGCGCGGGAACAATAGCGTAGCCGAACGCGACACTGCAACTGTACCGCTCTGCTCATCGTCAGCAATACCCTTCCCGATGAATTGATCGGTAAAGCTCCCGGATCGAAGGTAACTGTTTCGGTTAACGAACGCACCTGATCCCGAAGATGAGGCGGCATTACCTGTTCCAGTTTAGCCTGTGCGCTCTCAATAGCTTGCGTAATTTCTGTCAATCCGAGGTCGCGTGCCGTCAGGAGTCCTACAGAAAGCGCCAATGCTTCATTATTGGTAAACATCATCGGCGGCAGTGTATATTCTGCCGCCAGTTCATAGCTGCCTGTACGCCCACGCTCTGCTACGATAGGGATTCCCAAATCCTGTAGCATCGTGATGTAACGGCGCAACGTCCGAATATTGACTTCGAGCCGCTGCGCCATTTGCGCTCCGGTCATGTGTCCATGCGACTGAAGCAGCGCCAATACCGCCAATACACGGGTCGTAGGATGATACATTCACTCGCGTACCTGATTATTGCCAACGCCAATTTTATCAGTATCGCGGAGTGAATGCTGTTCATTCCCAAAAACTATTTTTGAACGCGGGTGAAATCCGTTGTCCAGTTCGTCTCCCACGTCTTGCCACCGTCCGTTGAAAACGCCTGTTCCCAGCGGCAGGTATTTTCAGAGATGACCGTCCAGATGAAACGGCTGAAAATCGGGGTTTTATCCCAGATTTCATGGGCATAGAATTCGCCGCGCCCATTGTTGAACGACCCAACCATTGGCACATCCAGTTCCCCATGCGAACCGTCTGCCCAATAGATGCGCCATTGTTGCGTATCAATATCAAATAACCGCAATGTTGCCCCGCGTGCCGCGCCCTTCTCCCGGTTGAATGTCACTTCATCGAAATTCCCCAACCCACCGAGAATCGGACGAACAGTCAGTTCGCAACTGAATTCCTCCCACGATGTCGAGCCTTTCAACCGTTCGCGCAAGCGGCGATTATGACCCTGCCAGTCGCCCATCAGAAAGTCGAAATCCACGCGCGCATCCTGTACTTTTGCTTCAACCTGCATAATGCGATCCACCTTTTCCTGAATATCGTCAAATACATAGTCAGTATAAAAGGGGTATTAGGGCAGGGTTGACCCTAATTTAGCCGCATTTCCGAAAATGGGGGATCAACAAGAGGATTGACCTGATTTTTTTTGTGCGATATAATCCGAATCAGTTTGGCGGGGTGGCGGAATTGGCAGACGCGAACGACTCAAACTCGTTTGGGAAACCGTGTGGGTTCGAGTCCCACCCTCGCTACAGAAACGTAAAACGGACAGGTTAGAATACTTGCCCGTTTTTTATTTCCAGCCCAGATTGAGTTTGTTGCGATAGCGCGTATAGACCTTGTAAACAACAAATCTAAAGTGTCCATATAAATGCCTGCTCAATTAATTTACAAACATACTCAAAATCGTTTTCGTTTTCCCATTTAATTTCTATATACCCTATTCCCCAATATCCTATACCGGTCACATCCCGCGCAAAACCTTTTGGATCGGCTAGTTCTTTGTGTGGTATATCCAAATCAATTTTGATTCCTTGTTTTTGTAACTCAATTTCACAAAAATTTTTACCATGCCTGTATCCTATATACAATTTATTTACACGTTCAATTACATCTCTAGCCACCGGACACTGAACAAAAGTTCAAAAAAGAGACAGATGGGACAGGC
>CAYSOC010000146.1:0-17746 GCA_964432445.1 uncultured Anaerolineaceae bacterium | reverse complement strand
CGATCCGGCACTCAAGCACGCGAACCTGATTCCACTTGAGAATGATCCAAATATAACTTTTGTTCAGGGCGATGTGCGCGATGCTGCCCTGATGGAACGGATCGTTGCCGAAAATGGCATCAAAAAGATTGCACATCTGGCGGCACTGGCGGGCGTGCGTAATTCTATCGAAGAAGGTCCGCGCTATGTCGAAGTCAACGTCAATGGCAGTGTGAATATGTTCGAGGCTGCCCGCCGCTACAAGGTCGAAATGTTCGTGCAGGCGTCTACCTCCTCGGTCTACGGTGAAAGTGGCGAAAATGGGCATATCCCATTTATTGAAGATGATCCGGCAGATCATCCTCTCGCGCCATATCCCGCCAGCAAACGTGCAGCAGAAATTTTTGCGCACTCCTATCATCATCTTTTTGGATTGAATATTACCTGCCTGCGCTTCTTTAATGTGTATGGTCCGAATGGACGCCCCGATATGATGCCACTGAAAGTTATGCGCGCCGTGATGGAGGGCAAGCCGATTACGTTGTTTAACGGCGGCAATCTCAAGCGCGACTGGACATATATTGACGATATTGTGGCGGGCATCATCGCGGCGCTGGATCGTCCGATGGGCTATCAGGTGATTAATCTCGGTTGCGGCAATCCCATCGCTATGACTGATTTTGTGGATATTGTGGAAGAGTTGAGCAACCGCGAAGCAATCCGTATAGATGCCCCTGCTCCGCCGAGCGAACCCTCGATCACCTATTGCAACAACCAACGGGCGCGCGAACTCCTCGGCTTTGACCCGAAAACGCCTGTACAGGATGGTCTCGCACGGACATGGGCATGGTTGCAGGAACTGGAAAAGGCAAAGCAAACGCTATGAGCGCACAAGCTATCCCACAATATGGCGGGCAGGCACTGATCGAAGGCGTGATGATGCGCGGACGGGATCGGGTAGCAGTCGCAGTACGTCGCCCGGATGGTCAGATTGTCGTTCATGAAGAACAATTGAAAACGCTCGGTTTGAAGATTCCGCTGTTGCGCGGTCTGGCTTCGTTGTTTGAATCGCTCACGGTTGGATCACGGGCGTTGCTGTGGTCGGCGCAGGTGAGCGCGGGAATAACTGATGCCAGCTTTGAGGATATGCCCGGTGGCACGCTGACTACTATCGGATCACTGGGCATGAGCGCCGCCCTGATGTTTGCCGCGCCCGCTATCGGGTCAAACTGGATCGAAAAGCGTCTGGGAATTAAACAGGCGTGGCTGGCGAATCTGCTGGAAGGCGCGGTACGATTGGCGATTGTTGCGGGCTATATCAGCGCAGTTGCACAAACGCGGGAAGGCCATCGCCTCTTTCAATATCACGGTGCAGAACATAAGACAATCAACGCCTTTGAAGCAGGCGCACCACTCACGCCGGAATCAGTCAAGCGTTTTCCGCTGGAGCATCCCCGTTGCGGCACGGCGTTCCTGTTCACAGTAGTGTTGATCAATGTGCTTGTGAATAGCCTGATGGGTCGCCCGCCGTTGATGGTGCGTGTTGCACTGCGATTGCTGCTGTTGCCTGTGATTGCGGGTCTGGCCTATGAATTTATCCGATTCACCGCGCAGCACATGGATAATCCAGCAGTGCGCGTGCTGGTCATGCCGAATCTCATGATGCAGCGACTCACCACGCGCGAACCGGATTTAAAAATGCTGGAAGTTTCCATTGCCGCCCTGGAGAGCGTTCTGGCGCGATAGATTAGCTGTGGGCGTTGCGCAAATAGAACGCCCAATATGCCTGCAAATTGCCGTAGGGTGCTGCGAGATCGGCGAGGTCTTTTTCAGTCAGCGTCCGTCCATACACTTTGGAGGCAGCCCCAAGCAGCATTTTCTCTGTTGAGATATGTTCTGTTCTGCCCAATCCGCGTATCATCACAAAAGACGCTGACCACGCCCCGATACCTTTGATATTGAGTAGCCATGCTTTCACTTCTTCATAATTTCCTGTGCGGAGAAAAGTTTCATCAACCTGGCTAAATGCGCTGGCTGCGGCGTGTAGATATTCCGCTTTCTGGTTGTGCTGAATCAACTCCGCGAGATCATTTTTGGTCGCTTCCGCGAGCGTTTTGGCTTCCGGGAATGGGTTGTATATCACCCCTTCAACGGCAATGCTGCTGCCAAATTCTTTGGTGATTGCCGCTTTCATTCGTTGCGCCATCGGGATCGGGTTGCGTTGCGTGAGGATAGCCCAACAGATATTCTCGAATGGTGTCAGGAATTTGACCTGATGAAAACCATATAGCTTTTGCGCCACAGGAAGGAAATCAGGATCGCTCTCTGCCTGTTTATAAAATCCAGTTAGATCATCATAGAGGCTGAGGAAAAACCCGATGCGATCAACGGCGGTCTCCTGCAATTTTTGCGTGATCGGTACATCGGCAAACAATGTGTAATCAACTGTCGGGTTTTGAACCGTTCCGGCATTTTCTACGCGAAAAACAACAGGCGTGCCATCAATCATCACAGCTTTGGTGAGTGACGTTGCGATAACCTGTTGTTCGCCGAGGGTGGGTTCAAATTCGCCAAGAAACCCGGTGGATTTGCTGAAATCAAACGGTGCAGTTGGGCAGAGCCGACCTTTGGCTATATTCATGAGAACTCTCCATCGCCTTGATACTTCTCATGATACGCGAACCTTGTGACAGCCCTATGGCAACAGCGTTTTTATGGTTTTGGAGGTTGATCTTCGACTTTGTGGATCACGTTCAAAAATCCCTGTGCCGCCTGTGTGACCAGATCATAGACCAGATCGAAGCGCCCGTCATAGTAGGGATCAGGTAGATCGCGCAGAGGTTGCTTTGGAACATAATCCAGAATGCGTACCAGCTTGCCCGTTGGCGTACCAAGCGCCTTGATTTCCGAAATATGCAGTTGTTCAGCGGCAAGGATGTAATCATATTTTGCCAGATCGTCGCGGGTGATTTGGCGTGCGCGTCCATTGTAAGGCACGCCGTTTTTGGTGAGCGTGCGGAGTGCGCGCGGATCGGCGGTTTCCCCAACATGGTAATCGTGCGTACCTGCCGAGTCGATCTCGAACTGATCACCCAATCCGTTCTGCTGAACAAGGTGTGCGAAAGCCGCCTCTGCCATTGGCGAACGGCAGATATTGCCTGTGCAAACGAACAGAACACGAATCGGTTTACTCATTGTTGTTCGGTTCCTTCTCGTCTTCCAGAAAATCGCCGGGGATTGCGCCTGTTGACCGCCGTAATTCTGCAACTGTCATTTTGAGCATATCGTGAATCCCGCCACCACCTGCATAAATTACCTCAAAATTGAGGATGCTGCGTTCCAGCAGACGATCTACCGGAGTGATATGCCCAACAGGTGGAACAGTTCCCGGCGCATAGCCGATATGGTGCAAAACCTGTTCGCCATCTGCCAGCTTGACGCGCTTCGGGCTGATCTTTAAATGGCTGGCAAGTTTCTTCTTATCGACGCGGCGCATACCGTTCGCAAGCACAGCATACGGTTTACCATCCACCAGAAACAAAACTGTTTTCACAATTTGCTCCGGCGAAACATTCAACGCTGTGGCAGCGGCGGCAACGGTTGACGTCTCTTCAGTTACATGGATGATTTCGCCAGCGATTTTGTTCTCGTCCAGAAAGCGTTGCAGGTCGGCGGGAGTGCATGAATTCAATCTTCAAATACCTCGGAGAAAACCAAATCCACTTTATTGGCAGCAAAAGACATCAGGTCTTTGCCAGCTTCGCGCCCCTGTTCCGAGAGCATTGCCGCGTCCAGAGTGGGAAAGTCTTCAAAATAGAGTTCAAGAATGCGATAGTATGGTGATTTTCCACCGGGGCCGCCGAGGACGACACACGCTTGCCGCTTCTTGATTCCGGGCATCCGTTCCATGATAGCCAGATTGTAGTTGTAACGCTCCTCAAAGGTCTGCGGATCGTCGGGTTGCATAAACAGGACGCTAAGTTTCACCATTTACAATACTCCGTGTCTTGACAGGGGTAAATCGGTTTGATATTATACACCTCAACAGGCGACACTATTTACCTTCCGGAATAGCTCAACGGCAGAGCAATCGGCTGTTAACCGATGGGTTGTTGGTTCGAATCCAACTTCCGGAGCCAAACTCAAGCATCTAAAAACCAGCGATGAACTCGCTGGTTTTGCTTTTACCCTCTTTTTTCCTGATTTCATCCCATTTCCACCTGTTTGTTGCAGAACAGTCAGGTAGCAAAATGTCGCCTTATTGGATGAGGAAATTGTATCCATCAGCCAGCAAATGTCAGGATATAATGGAAAATTAGACTCAATGCCTTGACCTTTTCACCATTTTATGCTGAGATTTATCAAGACTGATGGAGATTGCCAAAATGTCCCAAAAATTGTCGCATTTGTTCATTAGCTACTGCCATGCGAACAAAAAATTGTTGGAACTATTGGTGAAAGAACTGAAACGAGCGCAAATTTCGGTTTGGTACGATAAAGATATAAGAGCTGGCTCCAAATGGAAAGCTGAAATTGATAATGCTCTAAAACATGCTTTTGCGGTAGCAGTAATCGTTACTGATGAATCAGTGAAATCTCAATATGTAACTTATGAGTGGTCGTGGGCAATTGGATATGGTCTAAACGTATTTCCCCTTAAATTTGAAAATAAGGATTTTGAGCTTCACCCTCGATTAAACGATCATCAAATTGTAGATTGTTCACAGGGTATGCCAGAATTGTTAATTGAAGAGATCAAAAGGAACGAGAATGCTTCAACAGACATTCAATATCTAAATTCAACTATTTACCATATTCTGGAACGAGTTCAAATAACTTTTGAAATTGCATTTTGGGCTTTCTTTAAAACATCTGAGAATGAAATCAATGAAAATGTCAAATTTCTTATCACATATGCTTTCGATCAAGCAAATAAAATCGAAAAAAGGTTACGGAGATTGATGCTTGACTACTCAGATACTTTACCAATTAGACTTAGGCGAATCTGCCAAGACATCATAGATTGTACTGCGGAGTTTTGTCGGGCTTGGATGGTAATCAACATGGTCACTGATCCAAAACAACGGTATTACCATTTTGCGGCTTGCTATTATGATACTTGGCTAACGCCGATTCAGAAAATCTATCCGATTAACGACGATCTGCGTAAATGGGTAACTGAATATTTTAGTCCAAGTGATTCTCAAACACCCGCACAAACGCTAGATATTTTACAGATCGCAATGGAAATTGTTGATGTGGTTGAAAAGACACGCGGCATTTCACATAACGACCAAATAAAAACGTCAATTCGAGCCAATTTTGAAAAATCTCTTGTTTATGACGTAATCAAACGTAGCTATAAGAAAAAGACCCAGAAGGTTTGGGACTACATTAATTCAATAGAAGATAGCAAAAATCGGACTGAATAAATTTCTCTAAGTAACAATAACTTCCCCTCTCCGGCGTTATAAGATTAAAATCCAACCCCATTCCAAAATTTTCGCTCATTTGTTCCATGATTCTTCTCGACACGCAAAGAAGCAAAATCGCTTGGAGCCTTTGGAGAGGAACAACCTGTCCAGTTGTAAATTGCATCAGAATTCACAAATCAAACAGATGCAACGAACACCACAACGAGTTATCCTGATTGCAGAAAACGCACTACCAATGTTTCAAATTTGAGGAATTAAGTGGCATTAACTATAGCGGCGGAAACTTTTACCGATGTGTTGGTGATTGGGGCGGGCGGTGCTGGTCTCCGCGCGGGGATTGAAGTTAAACAGGCGGGCGTCGATGTGCTGGTGGTCGGGAAGGAAATCCTCGGCGCGGCGCATACCTGTATGGCGGAAGGCGGGCTGAACGTCGCGCTGGTCGATGTCAACCCGAACAACAGCCCGGAAATCCATCTGAAGGATACGATGGAAGGTGGCGCGTACCTGAATCGCGGTTCGCTGGCGCGTGCGATGGCCTATGAAACGCCGGAACGGGTGCGCGACCTCGAACGCTATGGCGCAATCTTTGACCGTGACGACAAGGGCAAAATCGTTCAGCGCTTCAGCGGCAAGCAAACCCAGCCGCACACCGCCTTTGTGGGTGACTACACCGGACACGCGATCATGTGGGCGTTGGTCGATCAGGCGCGGCGGCTCGGCGTAAAAGTCTGGGCAGAGCATTTCGCCGCCAGCTTGTTTACCACCATTGAAAACGGTCAAAAGCGTGTTTGTGGTGCGCTCGTCCTCGATCAGCATTCCGGCGAATTGAAACTCGTACACGCCCGTGCTGTGATCCTCTGCACCGGAGGCGGTGGACGCATGTATAAGGTCACGACCAACGCCGCCAGCAACACCGCCGATGGCTTTGCACTGGCGATGAAAGTGGGCGCGCAACTGGTCGATATGGAGATGGTACAGTTTCATCCAACCGGAATGATTACGCCCTCTTCGATGCGCGGCAAGCTCGTCACCGAAGGCGTGCGTGGCGAGGGTGGACGCCTGTATAACATTCACGGCGAACGCTTCATGGAGCGCTATAACCCGCAGCGGCTCGAACTCGCCGGACGCGATGAAGTGGCGCGATCCATTTTTACCGAAGTGCAGGAAGGGCGCGGCACGGAAGCGGGCGGCGTCTATCTGAGCGTGGCGCACCTTTCGCCGCATATCATCGAGGAAAGGCTGCCAACCATGCTGGAACAGTTCCTCGCGGTAGGCGTGGATATTCGCAAGGAACCGATGCAGATTCACCCTTCCATGCACCACATGATGGGTGGGGTACGCATCGACGAATGGGGCAAAACCAATATCCCCGGCCTGTATGCAGCAGGCGAGGTTTCCGGTGGCGATCACGGCGGGAATCGGCTCGGCGGGAACGCGCTGGCATCCTGTCAGGTGATGGGACGGCGTGCGGCACTCGGCGCAGCGGAATGGGCGAAGTCGGTGCAACCTGCCAATTCTCAAATTGATCAAAATCAGATTGAATCAGAGTTACGGACGCTTGGCGTTTACCTTTCCGATGGCACATCGACGCCAGCCGGATCGCCGGACGATGTGCATGATGAACTGCGCGAATTGATGTGGTCGAATGTCGGCATCAAGCGCACGGCGGAACAACTCCAGGCGGCACAGGTGGAACTGGAACGACTGCACGAAGCGGCAAAGAAAATTCGGCTGAACAGCGCACACACGGCCTTTCATCGGCAGTGGGTGGCGTGCCTCGAACTCGAAAACATGATCGTCACGGCGAAGGCGATTGTGGTGGCGGCGCTGTTGCGAGAGGAAAGCCGGGGCGCACACTATCGCTATGACTTCCCAAAACCTGTAGCTGAATGGGAATTCCGCAACATTGTGCTGGACGTGACAACCACCGGATTCGATCACACGATTGTTAATCAAAGCGAGATGTAGATTATGCTGGCAAAACGGATTATCCCCTGCCTCGATGTGAAGGATGGGCGCGTCGTCAAAGGTATCAATTTTCTGAACCTGCGCGATGCGGGCGATCCTGTCGAACAAGCCGCCATTTATGATCAGGCGGGCGCAGATGAACTGACGCTGCTCGACATCACCGCCTCGCACGAAGGCCGCGCGACAATTCTGGATGTGGTGCGGCGTGTCTCCGAGGCCATCTTCATTCCGTTTTGCGTCGGCGGCGGTATTCGCACCGTAGAGGATATGCGCTCTACCTTGCTGGCAGGCGCGGATAAAGTCTCACTCAATTCTGCTGCTGTGAAAAATCCAACACTGATCAGCGAAGGCGCGGATCAATTCGGCGTACAGTGCATCGTCACGGCGATTGATGCACGCTGGATCGAGGGACACTGGGAAGTTGTGATCAACGGCGGGCGCATCGCCACCGGGCTGGATGCTGTTGAATGGGCGCAGCGTGTCGAATCGCTGGGTGCGGGCGAAATCCTGCTCACCAGCATGGATAAGGATGGGACGCGCGACGGCTATGACCTGCCGCTGACGAAGGCGATCACACAGGCGGTATCCATCCCGGTGATTGCATCCGGTGGCGCTGGCAAAATTGAACACTTCTATGATGTGTTGACCGAAGCAAACGCCGATGCTGCCCTCGCCGCGACGTTGTTCCACTACAAGGAATTGACGCTGGCACAAGTGAAAGACTATCTGAACGGGCGTGGCGTTCCCGTTCGCACGGGCGCACCGTATGAACTTTGAAATTCTGGACGGCCTGCGGTGGGATGAACGCGGATTGATCCCCGCAATCGTCCAGAACGCGGAAAATGGTCAGGTGCTGATGTTTGCCTGGATGAACCGCGAATCGCTGCAACTGACCGAGCAAACAGGCGAGGCTGTGTTCTGGAGTCGCAGCAGGCAGGAAATCTGGCACAAGGGTGCGACCAGCGGCAACACCATGAAAATTATTGAAATTCGCGTCGATTGTGATGAAGATGTGCTGCTCCTGCGCGTTGACCCAACCGGGCCAGCCTGTCACACCGGGGCAGTATCCTGTTTCTTCCGCACGCTTGATGAACTAACGAAAGACGAATCTGTTTCAACATGACTGATATTATCGAATCCCTGTTCGCCACTATCAACGAACGCAAAGCGAACCCCAAACCCGGCTCGTATACCAATTCGCTGTTTGAAAAAGGCATCGACGAGATCACCAAGAAAGTCGGTGAGGAAGCTGTCGAGGTCGTGGTGGCAGCGCATAATCAAACGCGCGAACGGCTGATCTCCGAACTCGCGGATTTGACCTATCATACGCTGGTGCTGATGTCATTGCAGGGCATCACACTGGACGATGTGCGCGCAGAACTCGAAAAGCGGCATAAATAGATAGTATGATTAATCCTGCCTTGACCACTCAGCAAGGCAGGGAGAACCCGCGTGGATTATATTATTCTGGTAGATGGTGTATTTTCCTCCGGCAAAACAACCTTTATAGAGACGCTTTGTGGGGAAATTGAAGAATTACACGATATAGAAAAAGATGTTGTGGAAGCCGAGAGTAATAGCGGTTCAAAATATGGAGGGAACTGGACAGCCTGCGGCGGGGTGTTAGAGTTGGAGTCGGATAGAATTTTTCTGGTAAAGATGCCGAGCAACTCCCGATTTGATTTTTTCTGGACAATACTGGCTGAACATTATTCTACATACCTGGGTATACTTGTTCTGATGGACAGTACCAGGTCAGATGCGTTCTATGAATCTAATTCCAGAGCGCAGACTATTTGTGCCTATGCCCCCTCACGACCCGCAATTATCGCAGCCAACAAACAGGATAACCCGTCTGCTGTGACCGCAGAAGATATTCATCTTTTGTTTGACTCGAAATTCCCGATTGTGCCCTGCATTGCGAAGGACAGAGAATCGGTGAAAGCCGTAACCATCCGGTTGCTGGAAGAATACCTCAACACGATCTCAGATTAATGATCTGCCGGTGATTTAATGAACTACATCATTTTAGTCGATGGTACATATGCGTCGGGAAAATCCACATTTGTGATGACTTTATGTGGCAAAGAAGATCGGTGGGTTTTTACAGAAGATTCGATTATTAAAATTGACGAAGATGATCCCATATGGTGCCACAAAGCTACGATGGTTGGTGCCATCTTTGCAGATTTCGGGACAGATAAATTATTTTTGGTGAGTCTGCCGAGCGCTCTGCAATATTACGATTTCTGGAATCACATATTCGATGTTAAGCATCATAAATTTTTAGGGGCACTTGTCATGATTGATAGTACAAAGCAATATACATTTTCAGACGCAAAATCCCATGCAATGAATCTTTACGCTTCGGGCATTGAGCCTATACTCTGTGTTGCCAACAGACAAGACTTGCCTGATGCTCTAACGCCGGAGGATGTTGAGATACTGTTCCACATGACCAATTCTATCAAGATGGAAGTTCCGTTTTTGCCGTGCGTGGCAACCGACCTGGATTCTGTCAAAGCAATCACTATCCGATTGCTGGAAGAATACCTCAAAACAACTCAATAATCCTATGGACTATATAATCATCGTCGATGGCACGTATTCTTCCGGCAAGACCACATTCGTTCAAACGCTTTGCGGGGAAGACAAGCAATTAAAGTCGCTTGAAGAAGTGATCGAAAATCACCAGAGTCAAATCCCAACATATCGTTTTTCTTGTAATATTTGGGGTGGATTGTGTGTTGATTTAGAAATTGACAAGCTGTATCTGATTGAGTTGCCAGCTACACTCCGTTTTGATCATACATTTGCGCTATTGGAAAATTTTTGCGTGTTGGGCGCAGTTATTTTATACAATAGCCTTAGACCCGATACGTTCCTGGAGAGTCGCTCTATTTTAGAAGTATGGCGTTTATACGTACCTCTACCCGTGATAGCAGCAGCTAACTATCAAGACGTCCCATATGTACTTTTGGCAGAAGAAATTGGAATAATGACAAGAATGACAACCCCGATTTTACCTTGCGTTGCAACCCAAAAAGAGTCAGTGAAAGCAGTAACCATCCGATTGCTGGAAGAATATCTCAAGACAATTCAATAACCCTATGGACTATATAATCATCGTCGATGGCGCGTATTCTTCCGGCAAGACTACATTCGTTCAAACACTTTGCGGGGAGGTCAACCGATTAGAATCCGTTGAAAAAATAGTCATTGAGTATGAAAAAAATAGGCGCGGATACATACGTTCTCTGGCGATTTATGGTGCATTATGTTTGGATTTGGAAGTTGATAAGTTGTATCTGATTGCTATACCAGATGTACGCCGTTTCGATTATACGTTTGCGATGTTGGACAATTTCTGCGTCCTGGGCGCGGTGATTTTCTTCAATAGCCTTATACCTGAGACGTTCAGAGAAAGCCGATCAATTTTGGAGACATGGCGTGCATATCTAACACAGCCTGTGTTTGCGGTGGCTAACTATCAAGACGACCCTTATGTACTTTCGGCAGAAGAGATCGGAGCATTAACACAAATAACAGTCCCGATTTTGCCTTGTGCTGCAACACAAAAAGAGTCAGTGAAAGCCGTGTTGATTCAACTTCTTGAAGCGACTATCGCATGAAATTCACCAACACCCGATTAGCAATCAATCGCGCGCGGCTGATCAAGCGGATCACGTTCGCATCTACCCGAATCAAGCCCTGTTCTTGCAATCGTTCGAGCATTTCCGCACCATAAGTGTCTTCAATTGTCGCACCAAAACGCTCCTGAAATTCCATCCGATTCACGCCTGTTTGCAGCAGGCGCAACCCGGTAATCATCACCTCGTCCATCGCCTGTTCACGGGTGATTGTCTCGCAATCTTCCACCGAGGCTGTGAGGGGGTAGGTTGCCGCGCCAGATGCCAGTTCGATGTATTTTTGCAGCGGACGTACAACGGTATATCGCATATTTTCCGCGAATCCGTGCGCGCCTGCCCCGATCCCCAGATAGTCACCGTGCGTCCAATATTGCAGATTGTGTCTGCACTCACGTCCCGGTTTGCTCCATGTGCTAATCTCATATTGCGCCATGCCCGCCGCGCTCAGAAGTTCATCGGCGGCTTCGTACATATCAGCAGCGAGGTCGTCATCGGGCGCGGGCAATTTGCCATTCGTGACCCATTTGGCGAACGGCGTATCCGGCTCAACCTGCAACGAGTAAAGTGAGAGGTGTTCCGGTTGCAATGCCAGGGCTGTCTGCACGCTCTCGCGCCACATTTCGAGCGTTTGATTGGGGACGCCGTAAATCAAATCCAGACTGATGTTATCGAACCCAGCGGCGCGCGCCTGTTCGACAGTTTGCACGGTCATCGACATGGTGTGCTGACGAGCAAACAGTTTCAATTCCGACGAATGCGCCGACTGCATCCCGATACTCAGCCGATTGATGCCAAGTGCGCGCAATCCCTCAAAATAATCTGTGCCGGGTAGCTCCGGGTTGACCTCGAATGAAACTTCCATCGGTTCAATCGTGATGAAAGTGCCTCGGATGGAACGCATCACGCGCGCTACCTGATCCACCGTGAGCAGGCTCGGCGTACCGCCACCGAAATAGACAGTATGCAGCGGCCTGGTCGCTCCCCTTCCGATTTGTTCGATCTCGTGACAGAGCGCGTCAAGATAGGCAGGAATAAGACGTTCTTTGTTGGCGTAGACGTTGAACGCGCAATAGCTGCATTTCACCGCACAAAAGGGAATATGAAGATAGAGCGAAAGGGCTGTACTGCTCACGGGGTATCCTGCTTTGTCCAACTCTCATTGTACGAGCAAGGGCTGGAAAATCAAGTCGGCACAGGTTCGGGGAGTGTCTAAACTATAGCAATTTCTGATTATGCCTTTGGCTGCTTCGTCATTTCTGCCACCGTACAGGCAAACGGAGCCAGGTTGCCTTGACTCCGCTTTATCGTCTTCGTTCTGCGATTTCTCGCTCTGGCTTGCCGTTTTGCCCCTTTTCCTGCCTGCACGGAAGGCAAGGGAGGGGGGATAATCCTTTTCAGTCGATCTCTGACTCAGCGCTGTATCAGTTGGAAGTCCTCAAACAGCGCATAAATTCCCGTGATGCGATCTGTGGTATAGCCCGCCAGACACAAATCCAGCGAGGTGGGCAGGGTCGAGACGAATTGTTCGCGGATAGGCGTCCATGTTTCGCCGTCTTGCCCGAAACTCAGCGTGAAGAGTTGCGCCGTGCGCTCGATCTTCAAATACACTGTCCCAAAGGAATAAGCCTTGCTTTCTACCGGAATCTGCGCGTTGTTGGAGGTCAAGCCGGCAGAAAGCACGAGATTTTCCTTATCTCTATAGTAGCGTTCGAGCGATAGCCGGATAGCCCGATCCGCTGCAATTTCGCCGCTGTTGGCAGCGCCCAGCCAGATACCCGCTGCCTGCTGCTGATTGTTACCGGGCGATCCGATCAATTTCACCTGTGCTTCAAAATTCCCGGTAATGGCCGTACACATCCCGGTCACGCCCTCGCCATCTATCGCTACTGCCAGCGCACCGGGCTTGAGAGCCAGGCTGTAAAAGCTGGTGGGGCTGTTGGGCAACCAGCGCCAAACCGGGTTGAGCGTCCCATCGGCATCGGTAAATGGTACAACATCGGGTGTATTCGGGTTCGCGGGTGCGACAGTCGCCGTAACGGGCAGCATCTCGACCTTGAAATTGCGGAAACGTGTCAGGAATCCATCCTGTGTGTTGTAGTGTCCGCTGCCCATGCAAATGTCGGCCTCGCGGGGGAGCGCCAATACCAGATTTTCGCGCACGGCTTCCCAGGTCGTACCATCCAGCCCATAGTAGAAATTATACAGGCCACCTTTACGCACGATCCGAAACCAGTTCGTTTTTTCCTTGAACGGGAGGCGTTCGAGTCGTCGTTCGCCCGCTTCGACCCGTGTATATAACCCGATATTACGCTGATCGTCGGACAATTCCTTATACAACGAGACGTAGGCGTTGCTGTTACGGCGCGATTGAATGAGCAGTCTCGAATACTGGACGCGCTGTCCCGGATCGGAATCCACCTGTACAGAAGCATCGAAATCGCCGCTTACGGTATAGCACGCCGAAATGCTCGTTTCTACGCCCGGCGCAGCCAACAGGTAGAGCGTTCCCGGTTCGCTGGTCACATCGTAGGCGCTGGATGAATCGTTGCGCGCAATCCGCAAGGCTGGATTCAGAGCAGCAGCATTATTGGCACGGACAAACGGAATCTGGTTGGCTTCAGGTGGTGGAATTGCGGCAACAGTTTTTGGTGGGACGCTCAGTTTCACATCCTGAAAACGGGCAATAAACCCATTATCCGAGTAAGAGTAGGCGCTGACGCACAAATCCATTTCGGGCGGAACAGAAGTAACCCACCCTTCGCGGAAGGTCTGCCAGGTTGCGCCATCGCCCCCATAGTAAACACTGATCAACTGTCCGACGCGCTTCAGTCGAAGATAGACCTTTTCTGGTTCATAGGGGGTAACCTGATCGAAATCATAGCGATCCCGGTTATAGCGTTCGCCGTATCCGAGCGTCCGTTTTCCGTTGCGGAATGAATGAAATATCATGAAATAGCGTTGAGGGTTGCCCCGTTCCAGCAACGCCAGGCCTGCGCCATCCCCATCTGTAGTAGATTTGCCGGAGACAAGCACGCTTACATCAACGTCTCCGGTGAACTGAGTGCAAACTGTCGCGCCGAGGTCTTCGCCACGCGGCCCGGCAACCAGCGTCAGCGCCTGTGGATCGATGGTGAGATCGTAGCTGGTGAGCGCAGGGCTACCATCAAATTTCCAGGTCGGGCTAAGTACCGAACTGTTTGGCAGATTGAAGGGCAAACTCACCACGCCAGTCGGTGCAGTAGAGGAGACTGGCGCTGCTGCGCCGACTGGACGTAACAGGAATTCCTCGAAACTGGCAATCAGACCTGCTGTATCCGAATAGGAATACGCACCGAGGCAGATATTGATCTTCCCGGTGAAGGCAGTAATCGCTTGATCGGAAAGAGTGGTGAATGTCGTACCGTCGCTGCTATAGCGCAGTGTAAAAAGTTGTCCACGCCGTTCTACCCGCAGTGTTGTCTTGTCTGAATTGTATTTGGCGACCTTGAAGTTGCGCGCACGATCCCGGATGCGACTCGCAGAGATCACTGCGTCTTTTTCGTTATTGCCGAAAAAGCGTTCAATCGAAATGAAATCACCGCGTTCTGTGCCGCCAATGACCGGAACGTCGCTGCTACTTAGCCAGATGCCTGCCCCTTGCTGGTTACGCTTGGGAAAGCTGCTCAATTTCACCTGTGCGTCGAAATTCCCGCTCGTCGTCGTACACACTGCCGTTCCGGTGCGATTTGGCGCAGGTCCAGCAACCAGAGTCAACGTTCCACCCTGCGCCCCAAGTGTGTAACGGCTGGCACTGGAAACGCCGGGATACCACTGCCATGCTGGTTCAAGCGCACCTTTCAGCGCCGGGGTTGTAAAAGGAATAGCAGCGGCGTCGGTAGAAGGAGCATTATCGGGCAAGGTCGCCAGCGCGTCTTCTGTCGGCGGACCAAGTACCAGATTCTGGAACCGCGCGATCATCCCTTCCGCGCTGGTCGACCAGCCCGTAAGCATGAATTGCAGTTCGTTCGGCAGATCAAACACGCTATCACGGGCAAACACATTGTATTCGACCCCTTCCAGACTATAACTGAAATTGAATAGCCCATCGTGTCGTTCGATCATCAAAAAGACCGTCGCATCATCAAATTTGGTCTGTTCCAGCGTTGTCTCCCGGCGGTTATGGGTCGCAAAGAGCTTTAGAAATCGCCCGTCTCTGCTGGAATCAATAAAGAACCGGATATATTCCAGCGGATTGTTGGCAGAACGGATACCAATGCCGACGCCCTGATAACCGTTTTTATTCTTGAAATCGACCTCGATCTTCACCCGCATCGAGAAATCACCACTGACGGGCAACGACAGGCGCGGGGCAGTGAAATTATTGGGGTTAAGGTCGGTTTCCGGGCCAACAATCAGGGTCAATGCGCCCGAACGCATCGTCAGATCATAACTGCTGGCTTCGGAACGCCCACGTTCCCAGATCAACCGGGGGTTAAGTTTTGCAGCGTCCTGTGCCGAAGCAAACTGAATATTCTGTTTGGCAGTTTTTGGCGGCGGGGTGGACTGAACCGCATAGCTGACATGCCGGGTCGTAAACAGGAACGAGGCGAGAATCAGAATTCCAGATAAACATAAAAAACGAAATTTCATGATGATTGTTCCTATGGCACGGTTGGCAATTTGAGAGAGATAAAGTTGTAGCGTTGTAACTCTTGCGGGATAGGCGGGACGGGCTTCTGCCAGTAGACCGGGCGCAGGATTTGATCGCAGTTCGCCCCGCAATTCTGGAGCAGGAACATCCACTCGTTGCGGACATTCGGACTCTCGGCGGCGGCGCGTGACCAGAATAGCTGGAAAGTCTGTGCTTTCTGAATTGCATCATGCAAGGTGCGCTCCCAGTCAGCACCAGCGGGGATGCTGTCGGTATCCAGAAAAATATCATCGCCCGTCATCCGTAGCGCTTCCCGATACATGGCAACAACCTCCTTATCCTTGCGCGAATAGGAGATAAACACTTTTTTGTGTGCGCCTACACTTTGGGGGAGTAAAGTCGATTGCGCCAGTGTGTTGGAATGATCTACTGTGACACTTAACGGGATGCGTGCAATTTCGATACCACCTGCGAGATAAAACACCACATCAATGGGCAGTTCCGGCGCAGCATAGGCGCTGCTCACCATGAAAGCAAGTTCGGCACGTACCCAATCGCCAGTCCAGACCATCGTTGTGTGTTGTGGGTCGAAGGTAACAGACGATTCGGCAGCGCTGGCACACTGAAGCCAGACATCCAGCGCTGTGTTGCGTTTGAGCGTGAAGGTATTGGTCGCGGTGTTCTGCGCGCCGAGGTTGACACGCTGATCGGTTTTGATCAGCCGTGCGTCATACTCTACCGCTGGCGCGGTAGCGGCGGTGTGGAGATAGACCAGCACACGGGAAAGCACACTCGTCTTGACTGCATTGGGATAGTGCGCTGTGAAGGCCACATCATCTGTGCGCTTGTCGTTGAGCCATTTCTGAACGAAATTGAGAAAGATGGTCTTGCCCCATGCCCCACCGCTGGCGATCTTCCCCCTGAGCAGACCAACTACATTGCCCGCAGGATCGAGAATTAAAAGCGCCTGACCTGGCAAATCACCGAGCATATCCTCCAGTTCTTCCGGCGTCTGCGCCCCATCGGTAGTAAAAACTTCGGCAGGAGATTGAAAGAGTGCGCCCCAATTCTGGATCGGTTGATCATACTCCAGCACATCCACGATTGTGATCTCTTCCAGCGTGGCAGCGGGCGCGATGCCCCAACCGTCGGCGGCGCGCATGATCACATATAACGCGGTAGCCTGCACTTCGAGTTGCAGTTTGGCGTCGGCAATCGTGTCCAGCACTACCCGCAGTGCTGCATCTGCCGCGACGACAATAAAAGGTTCACTATGTTCGGTAAGATAGGGTAAAGGAATCGGCATCTGTGTTTCCTCATAATGATTGGTTATCGTGGCGAGGCGGTATCCAGGCGCTGCAACACACTATCGCCTGCTGCATATGTCCAGACGCCGCCCTGATAGCTGAATGGTGCGCCGGGACGACTGGCCGTCGCCTGCATCCCCAACAATTGCCCGGTTTTTGCGTCGAATACGGCGGCGCTTGCGCTATCCTGAAAGGTGAACCAGACGCGATCCCCGACTACCAGTGGCGCAGAGGGCGTGATTCCGGTTTGCTCGAAGCGCAAGACCTGATCCGGGTTTTCCCGGTTGATGGCAACCAAAACGGGCGTCTCTACATTGCAGCCTGCCCACATGAAATCCCCGCCGATACCCAGCAAATTCGGATAGGCGCAAACGTCATAGGTTTTGGACTGTGCGCTATCCATTTGAAACATGACAAGCTGCCATGCGCCGGGCGCGTTGGGCGACGGGATCAACTGGGGCAGACTGGTTGTGAGAAACCAGAGCCGCGCCCCGTCTATCACCGGACGGAGCGGCAACGCCTGATACGAAAATTTCTGTTCAAATTGACCTGTTGCCGGGTCAAGCGTAAACAGGATCGGCGCACTCGGAATATCACTATTCGTCAGATTTAGACCTTTGTCGAGGATTTCGGTGACCGCTGCAAAAGGAATTGCCCCGGAAAGTATCCAGATTTTTTTGCCCCATGACGCGACGCCAAAAGTGCTGTTCCGCGTATCCGAGGGGTTATAGGTCGCCTTGATCGTCCCGGTTTTATCAAGGCGCGCCAGAATTCCAT
>CAYSOC010000145.1:14561-17860 GCA_964432445.1 uncultured Anaerolineaceae bacterium | reverse complement strand
GCTGATCATGCCATTGTACTGTCCATTTTTTTACTACTGCTTGCATCCCGCCAGACAGTTCGCTATCCTTCTCAGAATGAAACGCCTGATTCCACTATGCCTGCTGCTCATCCTGACAGCGTGCGCGACACCAACACCCGCCCCTGACCCGGATGCACCCATCCTGATCGGCGTACAAGCCCTGCCCAAAGCACTGGCTACCGTCCCGCCGACCAATACGCCACTGGTGCAGGCTACGCCCACCGATGATGGCAGCCGTCCTACGCCAACAGGCATTCCGCCAACGATCACCCCAACGCCAACACCAATGATCGGCATTTTCAGCGGGGTACAAACTTCCGTTTCCGTTGAGGGGACGTTCACCTGGATTGCGACGCGCGGGCCAAAAGTCGTGATTGTTACGCTGCGACCCGGCACGAAGACGCCACCGCCTTCGCTGGCTGGTGTCCCGATTGCGAATGTGCCGACTGCTATAGGTGGTGGCGCTATCCCGATCAACCCAATTGCAGGTACGCCGGGTGTTGCGCGTAATTGTCCAACCCCCGTTGCGCCACAGTTCGCGGGTGCATTCGCCAGATTTGGCGCAATTGGGGATCGGATCGGTTGCCCGGTCAAAGGCGCGTTCGGTCTGAAATTTGTCTCACAGCCCTTCCAGAATGGCGTTATGTTCTGGCGCGAAACCAAAGAGATGTTTGCACTCAGTACCGCGAACACCTATACACGGGTGATGGATAGCTGGAACGAAACAATTCCGGCCAATGACCCCACACTTGTTCCACCTGCCGGGTTATTGCAGCCCGTGCGCGGTTTTGGCTATGCGTGGCGCAGCAATCCGAATATCCGTAATGCGCTCGGTTGGGCAACCAGCAACGAACAGCAATTCGACGGTACATGGCAGGATTTCGAGCGTGGCTTCATGATCACCGGGCTAAACGGGGCAGTATATGCGATGATTCCTGTCACACCGGATAATGGTCAACACCTCGGCACAATGATGAATTAGTGAGTTGATTGATTTCAGATTAACTGGTCTGAATCACATCTGCAAATGGTATTGCCTGCAACGCCATCTCGACGACCCGATACAATTGCTCCCGCTTTGCCCCGCCAGATGCCTGTACCGACATCCCCTGAATGATGGTTGTAACATAACGGGCAAGATCAATCGGATCGGCATCGGTGGTTAACTCACCGTTTGTTTTGGCCTGTTCAAAGCGCCCTTGCAATCCCATTTGAAGCGCGGCACGACGCAGCGTCAATTCATCCCGGATTGGAACCGCATCGTCTCCGCAGGAGAGCGCTGCCTGTACCATCAAACAACCCGGTGGATAGTTCGGCTCGGTCTGCGCATCTGCCGCTCCATACAAAATATGCTCAACCACGCCGCGTATGGTTGTCTCTTTGAAAGACTCGGATAGATAGGTTGCGGCACTCTGTGTATAGCGTTCCAGTACCTTGCGGAAGAGTTCTTCCTTGCTGCCAAAGGTAGCATACAAGGAAGGGCGATTAATCCCCATCGCATCCGTTAAATCTGTCAGCGATGCCCCTTCATAGCCACGTTCCCAAAATACCCGTAAAGCGCGTTCCAATACATCGTCAACATCGAAGTCGCGCGGGCGACCTGTTCTCATAGTAGGCGTTCCGTTCAATTCCACCCCTATTATAAGCCTGTTATGGCAATCATGTTCTATTGTTATGATTTTGTATCGCCCGGTACAAATCTCTAACAATGATCTAACACAGCCTTATTGATTCTCCGTAATTCCTGATGATATATTTATACTGAACAGTACAAAATTCAAAGGGAATGCAATCATGGCAAAGACACTCACAGGTAAGGTCGCTCTGGTAACAGGTGGATCACGCGGAATCGGCGCGGCAACCGCGCGGCAACTGGCAGACGAAGGCGCAGATGTAGCTATCAGTTACGTTTCATCTGCGGAAAAGGCCGAAGCAATCGTTAGGGAACTCGAAGCAAAGGGCGTTCGCGCGGCGGCATTCAAGGCAGATCAGGCTGATGGCATCCAGATGGAGAAACTGATCAGCACCGTTGTTGAGCGATTCGGAAAGATCGATATTCTGGTAAATAATGCAGGCGTTTTTATCACCAGCCCTGTTGATAATCCGGCAAGCAATGTCGCGGAACTGGATCGGTTGTTTGCGGTCAATCTCGGCGGCGTTGTTTCAGCGGTTCGCGCGGCAGTAAAAGTTATGGGTAATGGTGGGCGAATCATCTCTGTTGGCTCCGGTTTGGGGTCGCGCGTCGGATTCCCCGGTCTGTCGGATTATTCCGCGACTAAAGCCGCGCTTGTGGGATATAGCAAAGGATGGGCGCGCGACCTCGGACGCAAGGGCATCACTGTCAATGTTGTACAACCCGGCGCAGTGGATACGGATATGAACCCGGAATCTGGCGATTTGGCGGCAATTTTCAACTCGGCAAACGCGATGGGTCGCTATGGTCGCCCTGAAGAAGTCGCGGCAGCGATTACATTTCTCGCCAGCCCCGGTGCTTCGTATGTTACCGGAGCCGTTCTCGATGTAGATGGCGGCTACGGGGCATAATAAAACGAGCCTGTCCTTCTCCTTGTACAGAGAAGGACAGAAAACATCCTGCTAGGGCGTTGGCGCTTGTGGCGTCGCAGTCGGTGGCTGCTGTGTTGGCGGAATTTGTGTTGGTGGCGGTTGCGTCGGTAGCTGTGTCGGTGGTCGTGGCGTTACGCTGGGTGGACGATAGGTCGCGTAGGCTGTCGCCGTCAGATAGTTCGCCGTTGGGTATGGTGTCGCCGTCTTGGGATAAGGCGTCGCTGTTTTGTAGGGTGTTGAACTCGGAACGCGATAGGTTGCATACGCTGTTGCCGTCAGATAGTTCGAGGTTGGGTACGGCGTGGCCGTCTTCGGATAAGGCGTCGCTGTTTTGTAGGGTGTCGAACTCGGAACGCGATAGGTCGCATAGGCCGTTGCTGTTAGATAGTTCGACGTCGGGTATGGTGTCGCCGTCTTGGGATAAGGCGTCGCTGTTTTGTAGGGCGTCGAACTTGGGACGCGATAGGTCGCATAGGCCGTTGCCGTTAGATAGTTCGCCGTTGGGTATGGTGTCGCCGTCTTGGGATAAGGCGTCGCTGTTTTGTAGGGTGTTGAACTCGGAACGCGATAGGTTGCATACGCTGTCGCTGTCAGATAGTTCGACGTGGGGTATGGTGTCGCCGTCTTGGGATAAGGCGTCGCTGTTTTGTAGGGTGTCGAACTCGGAACGCGATAGGTTGCATACGCTGTCGCTGTCAGATAGTTCGACGTGG
>CAYSOC010000145.1:0-14461 GCA_964432445.1 uncultured Anaerolineaceae bacterium | reverse complement strand
TCGGAACGCGATAGGTTGCATACGCTGTCGCTGTCAGATAGTTCGACGTGGGGTAGCGGGTTGCCGTGACACGGCGCGTTGGCGATGGGCAAGGCACGCTGGTGGTTGGTGTAAGTGTCGGATAGTGTGTACCTTCGAGCGTTGCAGGCGGGCGCGTTGGTGTAAGTGTCGGATAGGATGTTGGCTCGATGGTTCCCGTCAAGGCGCTATCGGGCGAGACGGTAGGCGTGCGTGTCAGACACGAATAATCGGGGGACGTTTGCAAAGGCTCCTTAACATTTTGGGCATAAACGGATATGGCTTGCAGGCTGAGGAAGATGCCTGCGAATGAGAACAAAGCGAACAAAAACTTGCGTATGGTTTGAGTGTACATTGTATGTCGCTCCAGCTACGATGATAAATTCATCATACGAGCGTTTGTAGATTTGATCTTATGACCGCAGTACCAGGGTTAAATATCAGTACAATTCCCCAACACAGATCACAAAAAAATCTCCAATTTTGATGGATTTTTCTGCTTGGATTTACGTTCTTTCGTTATGTTGTCAGAAAATTTTTAAACACTTTTTTATAGATTGTTTGAGAACCTCAATAGACCCACCCCACCCTAAATCCCTCCTCGCTGGCGAGGAGGGACTTCCAGACCGTTGTGCGTTGCTCCCTTTCCCTGCTGGCGGGGATAGGGTAGGGGATAGGGGTCAATTCTTTTTCAGACAGTCTCTTACATTGATCCAGCCCAGCCCGCCCCGGCATTTTTTAAGGTAAAATAGACAACCTTGAAACGAGGTGCATTGTGGTCGATTTGCTGGAAGGGTTGAATCAGGAGCAGGCAGAGGCGGTCTCTGCGGGGACAGGGCCGACGCTCGTTGTAGCCGGGCCGGGGTCGGGCAAGACGCGCGTCCTGACACGTCGCGTTGCCTGGCTGATTCAGGAGATGGGTGTTTACGCCAACCAGATCATGGCGGTGACGTTTACAAATAAAGCCGCCAGAGAAATGCAGGAGCGTATCGCGGCGATCCTCGGTGGACAAGCGGAAGGGCTGACCGTCGGCACATTTCACAGCATTTGTGCGCGCCTCCTTCGCAAGGAAATCAAGGCGCTTGGCTATCGCCCCGACTACACCATTTATGATTCGGATGATCAACTCGCGCTCATCAAAGGCGTCATGAGCGAACTGAATATTGATACCAAAAAAAATTCGCCCTATACCCAGTTGAATAAAATCAGCAATGCCAAAAATGAATTAATCACACCGGAGCAATATCAACCGACTATCCCGCCAGAACGCCTTACGCGCGATATATATAACCTGTACCAAAAGGCACTTCGAGCAAACAACGCGGTGGATTTTGACGATCTGCTCATGCTCCCGGTTTTGATCTTCCAGAAATTTCCGGACATTCTGGCGCGTTACCAGTATTTTTATAAGCACATCCTCGTTGACGAATTTCAGGATACAAACACCGCACAATATGTCTTTTTGAAATTGCTGGCGGGAGATAAGAATAGCCTGTTTGTCGTAGGCGACCCTGATCAATCAATCTATCGGTTTCGCGGCGCTGTACCTAAAAATGTCGGTACGTTCCGCAAGGATTACGCCAATGTCCGTATGATCGAACTGGGGCAGAACTATCGCTCCCACCAGATGATCCTTGACGCCGCAACAGCCGTGATCAAACACAACCCGGATCATATCCCGATTACGCTCACCGGGCAGCGCAAAAAGGGCAAAAAGATCATCTTCCAGAACTCGATGACGGAAGATATGGAAGCGCAATACATCGTTGAACAGATCGCTATGTATACGCTGCAAGGTTATCATGCGCGCGATTGCGCCGTAATGTATCGCACCAACGCCCAATCCCGCGCCCTCGAAGAAGCGTTTATTCGCGCCAAACTACCCTATCGTCTGGTGGGCGCGACACGGTTCTATGGGCGTAAGGAAGTCAAGGATTTACTGGCGTATCTGCGCGTGATCTATAACCCCGATGATACAGTAAACCTGCTGCGGATCATCAACGTTCCGCCGCGTGGCATCGGCGAAAAGACGGTACAACAGCTTGAGAAATGGGCGAACGGGCGCGGGCAGTCGCTTTATTCAGCATTGCGGGCAATTGCGCAGGGCGAACCGCATCCGCTGACGGCACGCGCCGAAAAGCCGCTGAACGATTTTGTATCGCTGTTGCAAACGTGGATAGATTTGCAGGTAACGATGCCGATAGGTCAATTGCTGGATGATGTTCTCAGCCGGACGCGCTTTCTGGATTATCTGGATACAGGCGACGAGACCAGTCAGGATCGCATCGACAACGTAAAGGAATTCCGCAATAACGCTGTGAATGAAGGAAACCAACCGCTGGGGGTATACCTCGAAGGGGTGGCGCTGGTTGCCGATGCTGATGTGCGCGATGATAGTGCCGACGCACCGACCCTGCTCACGCTGCATTCCGCGAAAGGTCTGGAATATCCGATTGTGTTCATCGCCGGATTGGAAGAAGGTACGCTGCCCCATTCACGCTCGCTGGACGATCAGGAGCAGATGGCAGAGGAGCGCCGCCTGATGTATGTCGGGATTACGCGCGCAAAGGACATTTTGCACCTGATCTGGGTAATGCGGCGTTCAACTTATGGCGGGCAAGGTGATTACATGATGCCGTCACGTTTCCTTTCCGACATTCCAGCACAACTATGGGAAGGATCGGCACTCCCGGCGCGCAGCCAGTGGCGTGCAAGCACCGATGCTTATCGGCAGGCAACGACATGGGAACGTCCGACGCCGCGTGAAAAACTGGCGATAGGTGGCGAAATTCCATCGGAGAGCAGCACAGTCAGCAGTGGCACACCACCAACCACCAAACCTGTATTGCCGCGTGGCTACGTCGAGCCGAAGTATCACACCGGGCAAAAAGTTAAACATAAACAATGGGGCGAAGGCACGGTCATTACCAGTTCGGTACGTGCTGGCGTAGAAGAGCTTTTTGTCACGTTTCCTGCTGCTTTCCGCGGCCCTAAAAAGATTACAGCGGAGTTTATCGAACCTGTCGAAGAGGATTGATAACAACGCCGCGCTATGATCAATGAAAAGATACAAAAAACCATTTTCATGCTTGATCTATGATCGATCAAGCAAACAGAATGTTCTCCACGACGTTCTTATTGATCATAGCCCGGTGCTTCAGCGCCGGGTCGGAGAAAATGATGCTCCCCTGGAGGTTCCCGGTAGCTCTTTCGGTACGCTAGAACAATTTGCCCTGTGTCAGCGGCGCGCGTCCACTCAACGTGATATACGGGGCAATCCGATCAATCCCGCGTATGCCGAGCGCTTTCAACGCGGATAATTCGGTCAGGCTGCCCTGTTTGCGCGCTGCCAGAATTTTATCGGCATTCTGTGGCCCGATCCCCGGTATGCGGATGAGCGCGGCGCGATCTGCGGTCATGAGTTCAACAGGGGATTGTAACAGGTGTTGATCTGCCCATGCCTGCTTCGGGTCAACATCCAGCCGCAGATTCCCGACACCCTCAAACGATAAATCTTCCAGTTCCCACGCATAGTCACGGAGCAGGAAACTGGCCTGATACAACCGATGTTCGCGCAGTGCCGCCACCGCTGGAACATTTTCAAATGGCGTCTGTACTACTGGTCCAAATGCCGAATAGTAGGCGCGCGTGAGTCCTGCCATGCGATATAGCTGTTCGCTGGTAGAGAGCAACTCTACATCGGTGTCACCCACTGCGCCGACGACGAACTGGGTTACTGTCCCTGCCAGCCGTTCATGCGGGTGGTCGCGCCGGATTTGTTCGGCTTCGCGCAGCATTCGGAGCAGTTCCGTGTTGAAATCCTTCTTTGGCGCGAGAGCATTCAGCCGCTCCGGGGTTGCTCCCTCCAGATTGACCGATACCCGATCTGCAAGTTGCATCGCCCGATAAAGTTGATCGTATTCCGCGCCGGGCATGACTTTCAAATGAATGTAGCCCCGATAGCGATAGCGCTTCCGAATAATTTCCACCGTGTCCAGCAGCCGATCCTGCGTTGTTACGCTCCCTTTGATGATCCCCGAAGACAGGAAAAGACCGTCAACCTGTTTGGCACGTTGCAGCGTATCGAACCCTTTGGCGAGTTCATCGGGCGTGAAGTTGATACGCGGCGTCTTGCTTCGTCCAGCCCGAAACGGGCAATAGTAGCAGTTGCGTTCACAGGCCGTCGTGAGCATCGTTTTCAGCATCGGCTTTGTCCCGTTTAGGGTACTCACGGCGCTGATGCAATCGGAAAGGCTGCGTGCCTGAAAACGCTTCACACTGTCGCCGCCTTTGTCTTTGGTGAGCGATTTTTCCGCCTGTGGCGTGTCGCCCGCTGGCTCAAAGAACGTCACGTCGCCCATCTGTGTGAGTTTGGTATAGGTATCCGGGACAGTGTAGGTATTCATAGAACATATTATACCGAAAATAAGTTCTATCCGCAATTTTCTAAATCCTGTTAACGCGGTAAAATAGAGATAGAAGTGAGGATGGGCGCATGTCCAATTATTACGACGACCCGGAAGACT
This sequence comes from uncultured Anaerolineaceae bacterium, assembly GCA_964432445.1. Classification (GTDB taxonomy): domain Bacteria; phylum Chloroflexota; class Anaerolineae; order Aggregatilineales; family UBA2796; genus JBBRMW01. The sequence continues at coordinate 9,917 of CAYSOC010000145.1, read as the reverse complement.
TTGAGCCGGGCGATTATGACGATGAAACCGCTTTGGAAGAGCGTACACCGCCGCGTGGTTCGCGCCGGACAGCCGCGCCGCCTGTAGATGACTATCCTGAACCACCGCGCCGTCGCACCAATCCTGTCCGTGATCCGCGCACGGTGCGAGATCGCCGGGATGCGCCACGCAGCCACACCGGATATTATCCACCGACGCCGGATTACCCTTATGCAGAGACGCAGGCACGGCAACGCGCACGCGGTAAACCGCGCCCGGATCGGCGCGATAGTGGTTTTTATCTGCCCTGGTGGTCATTGCTGATCATGTTGGTGGTCGTTGGGGGGCTATCTTTCGGCGCGTTGATGATCGTCGGTTCGATGGGCGGAAATGCCGCGCCCGGTGGTTCGACGCCGATCATTGTGGTGATCACCAGCACATTTACGGTTGGTCCCCCTGCCAGCACTACGCCCATTCCACAGAAAGCAACTCTGACCGCAACGCGCCCATTGCCAACTATTGCGCCCACAGCAACACTCCCGGCGGGTAACGTCGCCATCGGTTCAACCGTAACGATTGTTGGCGTAGGCGGCTCTGGTCTGAACGTTCGCAGCGGGCCAGGGAAACAGTTCAATGCGAAGTTTCTGGCCTATGACGGTCAGAAATATGTGGTCAAGGACGGACCACAATTCGCCAGTGACGAAGAATGGTATCAGATTGAAGATGTGAGTAATCCGAATAATTCCGGCTGGGCGTCCCGACGATTCCTTCAAGGGAACTAAGATGGATAATACTGCAACGTTTGAGGAAATAAGCACGCGCGCCGCCGATTTGCGCGAACAACTGGCCTTCCACAACTACCGCTATTCAGTCCTGAGCGATCCCGCGATTTCCGATGCAGAATATGATGCACTTTTCGATGAACTGGACGCTATCGAAAAGGCACACCCGGAACTTGTTACGCCAGATTCCCCCACGCAGCGCGTCGGGAGCGATCTGGATTCCCGTCTTCCGAAGATTACTCACCCCGTCCCGATGTTGAGCCTCGCTAAAGCCTATAGCGCCGAAGATATACGCGACTGGCGCGCACGGCTGGATCGTGCGCTGGATTTGAGCAGCAAACTATCGTTCACTGTCGAACCGAAATTCGATGGTCTGACCGTCGTCCTGACCTATGAAGATGGCGTATTGGTGCAGGGAGCAACGCGCGGCAATGGTTATATCGGAGATGATGTAACTGCGAACGTTCGGACGATTCGATCCATCCCGTTGCGCATCCCGCTTGATCCACAGTCGAATGTTCCCGTTCCGCAGAAAATGATCGTGCGCGGCGAAGTCGTGATCCATCGTGCAGATTTCAAAGCATTTCAGACGAAAATGCAGGCAGAACAGGCCGAAAATAGCCTGCCGCTGAAATACATCAATGCACGCAACACAGCTTCTGGAGCGTTAAAACAACTTGATGCGCGCATCACTGCGGCACGCCCTCTGACAACCTACGCCTTCGGGATCGCCCTGTCTGAGGGAGATGTACCAGACAGCCAGTATCAGACCGTGCAATATCTGAAATCTCTGGGCTTCCTGACCAGCGATCTGGTACAGCGCTTCGACGATCTGGATACCCTGATCGATTATGTCGTTGCCTTTGAATCCAGGCGGCATTCGCTCGATTTCGAGATCGACGGATTGGTGATCAAGCTGGACGATCTGACGACCTATAATGCGCTGGGTATGGTGGGCAAGAACCCGCGCGGCGCTGTCGCCTATAAATTCCCGCCAGAAGAAGTCTCTACCAGGTTGATCGCAGTCAAGGCCAACGTCGGACGCACTGGAGTCATCACGCCAGAAGCCGAACTCGAACCTGTTTTCGTCAGCGGCGCAACCATCCGCCAGGCCACCCTGCACAATTATGAGGATATTCAGCGCAAGGACATCCGGCTTGGGGATCGTATCCTGATCAAGCGAGCGGGCGAAGTCATCCCTTTTGTGATTGGCCCGATCACGGCGACACGCACAGGCGAGGAAACGCCGATTTTGCCCCCGACACATTGTCCGGTTTGCAATTCGCCCGTGCAGCGCATCGAAGGCGAAATCTATTATTTCTGCGTCAATCCGGCTTGCCCGGAACGTATCGCGCGGAACATTGAATATTTCGTTTCGCGTGGCGCAATGGATATTGAAGGGTTGGGTGAACAAGGTGTCCGGCAGTTGCTCAATGCAGGCTTGATCAAAGATGAGGCGGATTTGTTCACATTGCGCGCCGAAGACCTCGAACAACTCGAAGGCTATGGCGAGAAGAAAATCCAGAATCTTCTGAAAAACATCGAGGGTGCAAAGGATCGCTCATTGCTGCGTTTGATCGGCGCATTGGGGATTCGTGGCATCGGCGGCGCAATTGCTGAACTGTTGCTAGGTCGCTATTCGACGCTTGACCAGATCATGAATGCCAGTGTTGAAGAACTGGATGACATTGTCGGGATTGGACCGTCAACCGCAGAAGCGATTGCAGCATGGTTCCGCGAGGAGCGCAACAAAAACCTGATCGCAAAGCTGCGCGCCGCTGGCGTAAAAATGGAAGCGGAATATGCCGCACCCGTCTCCGACAAACTTGCGGGCAAGACATTCGTGCTGACAGGTACGCTTACATCCATGACGCGCGACGAAGCCTCGGCGCTCATCACGCAAAACGGTGGCAAAGTCAGCGGGAGCGTCAGCAAAAAGACCAGCTATGTGTTGGCAGGAGACTCGGCAGGCAGCAAGCTGGATAAAGCGAAGGAGTTGGGCGTCGCTGTGCTTGATGAGGCGGCATTCCGGCGGTTGCTGGGCTAGATAGCTTTGAGTGATGGGTAACAGCGGACGTGCAGAAATGCTTGTCCGCAGATAGTGTTAACCCTAAAGCATTAGTCTTGACCCCACCCTAAATCCCTCCCCGCTGGCGAGGAGGGACTTCCAAACCTGCGCGCCCTGGCTCCCTTTCCCTGCCTGCGGGGAAAGGGCAGGGGATAGGGGTCAATCGCTGCGTTTTCAACTACGGACAGGCGTAGAAGGGCGTCCGTCACCCTCGGTTTCAAACCGGATTTTGACTCGCTGGCGCGGGGGTATTGCGAACGGGTCAAATCCCCATGTCAGGCTTGCCCGTCATTCCCGGACAGATCACGGCGTGCGAACGCAACGGAACCCAAGATTGAAGTCCTCATTCATCGGGTATTCTGAACGACGATATGCCCCCCGCAAAATCGGTGCATAGTCGATCAGCGAACCGCCGCGCACCACCCGAATCAGATTTCCTGTCATGCTTTCCCGACCATCGCCCGCCGTATACGGATAGGCGAACGTCTTCACCAGCTTATTGAACCCCGTATCATATTCGGAATAGGCAGTGTTGACCCACTCCTGCACGTTGCCGGCAAGATCGTTCGCGCCAATCCATGAGCGGCCTGCTGGCTTGCTGCCGACTTTGGCGGGTTCGGTCACCATGTTATCGTTAAATACTGCGTTCGCATCGACAAAGGCATTGCCCCAGGGATAAGCCCGGCTACCTGGCCCACGCGCTGCATACTCCCATTCCGATTCGGTGGGAAGGCGTCCGCCGCGCCATTTGCAATAAGCGTTGGCTTCATACCATGTCACACCGATACGCGGTTGATCGGCCTTGTTGAAAGCATCGCCATGATCCGCCGGGAGCGCCTTGCCTGCTGTTTTTTGATCCTGCACAAATTTCCAGCCTGCCTCTGTCCACCCGCCTTGAGCGGTGTAGCCTCCTGCCTTGACAAATTCCCCATAGGCCGCGTTCGTTACTTCATTTTGATCGATCAGATATGGTTTGCTGAAGCATATTTCCGCGACAGGTTTGGCATCGTTGACTGTCGCATCGCCCATATAGAAACAGCCTGATGGAACCGTTACCATCGCAATATTTTTACTGTCAGAGGTGGCTGTAGCCGTGATTTGATAGGCGGCGGCGATATTGGTAGCCGTAGCCAGTTTTTGTGGATAGGAAAGTGTGGGTGCAGCGGTGGGAGGCACTTGCCCCAACACCGGGAACAGCGTCGCCATGCGGTTCGCGTCAAAGAGGGCTTCGGCGGCGCTATCTTGCAGGGAAGCCTGTTGTGCAGCCAAAGTCGCTTGTTGCGCCGAAAGTGTAGCCTGTTGTACCGAAAGCGGGCTGATCGTCGCGTTCGCCAAATCGATCCGTGCCAGCGCGGTATTTTGAGCCGCGATAGCTTGCCCCTGTGCATTGGTCGCAGTGGCAAGCAGGGCGAGCGCCTGCCCCTGTGCAAAGGTCGCCGTTTCCAGCCGATTATTCAGTGTTGTAATCCCGGATAGCGCCGCCGCCGCAACAACCATTGCGATGATCAACCCCAGCGTCAGGACGCTGGCGATGATTGTTGCGGTACGCGCCTGCGCTTGGGCAACGGCGAGTGTTTTTTCGGATTGCATGTCGGTCATAACACATCCTTATAGGGTGATGACAGGTCAGGGCAACTTGAATGTACACTGGGATTGGACAGCATTCGATCCACAGGTTTGAATGATGACATCATTCCACGCAACATCAAAGTTGCCTTGCGTCCAGAAAGCGCGTTCCATACCAATGTACATCTGTACCCACACAAGTCGGCAGGCTGATGGCGGCGATGGTTGATCGTCCCCAACCAGACCAACCCCCAGACAAGAGGTTGCTGGCAAACCTGCCGATGGTAGCGCCACTACACTTTCAAAGGATTTTGTTGTCAGCCTGCCAACCCGCAATCCATCAATCCTGATCGAGCGTTTCGAGTTGTTGAAGATGAATAGCGCACGCGAGTTATAGTACAGCGTGAAGGGACGCTCACCTCCGATTGGCGTGAATGTGGCGGAAGGTTGCACAATCGGCGTATTCGTCGGCGGCGCGGGCGTTATGGTGGGGCGCTGGGTATTGGTTGGTAACACAGTCCCTCTGGCTTTGATTTTTGTAGCAATCGGTGTATTCGTGAGGGTTGGCGGCGGTTGGGTCTGCGTTGCGGTAGACGCCTTTGGCAACCCTAACGGCTCACGAGACGGCGCAGGAGGATTTTGGCTATTGGGTGTTGTGGTGAATACGGGCGAACTACTCGTGGGTGTGTTCGTTGATGCCTGCACGACAGCAGGCGGCGGGGTACTGCTGGCAGCAACCGCAACCACCTGATTCTGCACAGTCATGGGACGGTTGGGGCGGATAATCTGATCGCGTGTCCGATCAATCAGCACCCACGATTCGTTTTCTCCGACAGTATATTTAACGTTGAAACGATTGCCTGCACCCGCTGGCACTTTCGTCTGATTGACATATTTCGTCGGCTCAGAGAGTGGCTTGCGGTCTTCATCGAAGAACTGAATCGTCGCCTGAATATTCTTCTCTTTGGAATATCTGGAGTTCTCGCGTGAGAGATAGACCGATTCGTCATCGGGAGAATACATCGCCGTGAGGCTGCCGGGACGCGCTCCAAAATCCATATAAAACAAAAATGTTCCTTTGACTTTGAGCGGGAGCGCCACAATTCCGACTTCCCGATAGGTCGGATTGGTCGCGGTTTTGCGATGGATGGGCGATTCTTTCCAGAATTCTACAGCCCCTTTGACGCTGCTTTGGGCGGCGTTTTCTCCAATTTCGACGCGCTCCAGGATGCCATAGCTCGGCCATTTGAAATTTTCGATGGCGCGTTTGATTGGGGTACGGCCTCGCGCATCCTTGTGATAATCTTCCTCGTTTTCGATGTTCTTATATATAGGAAAAACGAAGTCTGCCTGTTCTTGCGCCATTTGTTGCAAGACAGGATTCAAGCGCAACGGCACAAGACCTTCGCTGATGCGCCACTCGTTGACCAGACCCAGCGCTTTGGTGGCGGCACTGTCATCAGTGCTGACTTCGGGGCGAGCCGCACCGGGCATGGTTAAAGCGGGAAAATCTGCCACGATCCGCACCAATAGGATCATAATCAGTACAATGGGCAGCAAGGAACGACTTGAGGCAGGCTGCTTCATATAATTTCCCTTCGCACACGTAAATTAACGGAGATGTTCGGTGTGTTAGCGAATTCAAATAAGATACAACCATATTTCAAATCTTACAACCGAGGGCGATTGGGGCAAAATGACAAATTCACTTTATATTACGCTCAGGTGGATTTCAGAAGGCCAAAAAATGAAGAAAAAATTCATAAATGGATGAGACCCGGCACTGAAAGGGTTGTCCGGGAATGATGGCAAGCGATTGCTGGAGGATCAACGGCGGACGTGCAGAAGCCCGTCCCTACAAAAAACCCGTGCTTTGTGTAAGGACGCCCTGTGTTTGTTTACAGCAGCGTTTTCTGCACAGGTGCGGGCCGCCCATCATCCGACTGATCATTGCCTGCCGGGGGCGGACTATGCACACTATTCCCGTTTTTTGCTGGTGTATCGGGCATATCCGCTTTGGCGGGACGACCTGCCTTGACGTTACGCGCAATGTTCAAAATATCCAGCGCGCTCTGGCGGGCGCTGTCGGATTCGCTGCCAAGCATATCGGCAATTTCGATGACGCGCTCCGGGTCGGTCAGGGGTCGAATAGTCGTCGTGGTGCGATCCGATTTCACCGACTTGGCAACCTTGAAATGAATATCGCCATAGCCTGCAAGCTGGGCAAGGTGCGTGACGCATAACACCTGATGATCGCTACTCAAACCCCACAGCTTGCGCCCTACCGTTGCACCAACGCGCCCGCCGATGCCCTGATCGATTTCATCGAAAATGAGGGTAGGCGTCTGGTCAGCGCGCGACAACACCGATTTCAGCGCCAGCATGATACGCGCAGCTTCACCACCGCTGGCAACTTTCGCCATCGCGCGCAGCGGTTCGCCGGGGTTGGCGCTCATCATGAATTCAACCTGATCGATCCCCGTCACATCGAAGGCAAGGCGTCGCCCTTCGACATAGCAACCGTTCGGATCATCTTCCTGTATGATTTGCACCTCGAAGCGTGCGCCGCCCATTCGCAATTCCTGCAATTCGGCCTCGATGCCACTGCCGAGAACCTGCGCGGCTTTCTGGCGTTTATTGCTCAGACGGAATGCGATTTCGCCAATCTGGTGCAGGAGTTTATCTTCTTCGGCACGCAGTTCGATCAGGCGCTCCTCGCTGTGCGTAATCGAATCGAGTTCGCGCTGCGCCTTCTCGCTGAATTCGAGAACGGCTTCAACAGAGCCGCCATATTTGCGTTTGAGGCGTGCGAGTGCTTCCAGTCGCTCTTCGACATCGTTCAGGCGCGTGGGGTTATATTCGATGTTTTCGCTGTAGCTGCGCATCGTGCGCCCCAGGTCGTCGGTCTGAATCTGGAGCGATTCGATCAGATCGTGGGCTTCGTTCAGCGCTGGATCAATCCTCGCAAGTTTGGCGAGTAACAATGCAGCCTGTGCCAGCAAATCCACCGCTGCCCCGCCACCATCGCCCTGTCCGTCGACCAACAGGCTACGTACCTCACTGCTCAGGGTTGCCAGTTGTTCGGCGTTGGAGAGACGGGTACGTTCGTCTTTTAATTCTTCTTCTTCACCAACACGGGGCGCAGTCGCGCGGATTTCCTCGATCTGGAAGCCGAGCATATCCACCCGGCGCGCGAGGGCGGCCTCATCCTGCATCAGATGATCGATTTCGCCGCGTACCTCGTTCAACTTGCGGACAAGCGAGGTATTCGAAGCGCGCAAATCCATCAGATTCGCATAACGATCCAGCAAATTGACATGCTCTCTGGGTTTGAGCAGAGAAAGGTGTTCGCTCTGCCCGTGAATATCGATCAGTTTGCCACTCACCTCGCGGAAGAACCCGATCCCGACAGCCGTTCCGTTCACGCGGCAAACCGTCCGACCATTGGTGCGGATTTCGCGCGCCAGCGTTACTTCGTCAGGGGATTCAACCTCGATCCCTTCCGTATCCAGCAAGGGACGCACCTCGCGCTGTAGCGTTGGTGAGAGTTTGAACACTCCTTCGACCAGCGCGCGATCTGTCCCGGCACGGATGAAATCGGAATCGGTACGGCTGCCAAGCAGCATGTTTACCGCGTCGATGATGATCGATTTACCTGCGCCTGTCTCGCCCGTGATCACGTTGAATTTCGGGGCAAGCGTCAGTTCCAGATGATCGATAATTGCAAAATTGGTGATATGCAGTTCAGAGAGCATATAAAGACCTTTGCTCTATTCTACCTATTTTCCATAGCGGAAGCGTGCGGCTGCGGTTACGGCGGTCAAACCCGTCACAATCAAACCCGGCGCTGCCAAAGTCAGCAAGGCGCTTGAAGTGAGTCCTGTGCGGGCAGCATTGGCTGTTCCGAGTAGCGCCAGTGTATCCCGCAAATCGAATCCGACGGCTACCAGTCCACCGACAACTACCGCCGCGCCAACCACCAGCCACAGATAACGCCCGCGCTGTTTGCGGATAGCGCGCACCACCGCCTCGCTAATGAGGCCACCTGCGGGAATGCCGAGGAAAATCACGATAAACAGACCGAGTTTACTCAAAACGAAAATCACCGGGATGGCGAGGGCGAAGGCTACTACTGCCGCCACTGCATAACTTGCCTGATTAATGGTGTAATATACATTCTGCTGACTACGCATACAATCCGGGCAGCGATAACCAACCGGGGTACGCATCGCGCACTTGCTGCATATATATTTGCCACAATTGTTACAACGCAGTCCGGTTTCTACGGTGGGATGGCGATAGCAGTACGTTGGCTGATCGGTTGGTACATTAAGTTCGACGGACATTCTGATTTCGATTCCTCGTGCGTTATTTCTATTGTACAACGCTATGGATTAAGAAAGCGTTCGTTTTTCCGGCTCATAGTAGCGTGGTGGCATACGTGGCTCCAGCCGATCCAGCAGAGAGCGATAGAAGTAATTCCGATCCCGCAGGCGGATAAAGCGGCTGATCCGTTCACTTGCCCGGACAATCACCGAATCCGCTTCATACAGTTTGGCGAGTTGTTCCCCGTCAACGGTCAGAATTACGTCTGTCTGAGTCTCCGGTGAGACCTTGATTTCTACGGTTGCACCTTCGCTCAATACCATCGGGCGATCCATACTCAGATGTGGCGCAACAGGGATCACCAGAATGTTCTTCAACTCTGGTGGCAGGATCGGTCCGCCGACTGCCAGTGCATAAGCCGTCGAACCTGTCGGCGTGGCAATGATCAATCCATCGGCGTTATAGGTCGTCGCCCAGCCATTGTCGATATAGGTTTCCAGCAGTACAGATCGGGCTACTGCACCACGACTGATTACCACATCGTTCAGGGCCTCCCCGATGAACGTGCGCACGCCTGCCCGGTTAAGTTCACAACGGATCATCATCCGCGACTCGATCCAGTATTTACCATCCAGCAGAAGCGGAATTGCGGTCTCCCATGTGTCACCACCTGCTTCCGTCAGAAAACCGAGATGTCCGGTGTTGATCCCGAACACAGGTACGTCATAGATCGCACAGATGCGTGCCGCCCGGAGCATCGCCCCATCGCCGCCAATCGCTATTACCATGTCGGAATGTTTTACCAGCGATTCGGTGTCTGCCGTCTCCCAGCCAGTACGCAACCAGGATTCACAACCACAGTCTGATAGTGCCTCGATCAACTTATCTCCAACCGGGCCAGCACCGGGACGCAACGGATGCGCCAGGATACCAATGCGTTTCGTCATGTACGACAAGTCTCCGTCAGCGTTCCATACACGCAGATTATAGCCCGTTGCGATTATACAATTATACGAACACTCGTTCTATTTTTCAAGTTCGTGTTATCGACACGCAATCAGAGGAGCGGCGCAGTTTTGCATCATCCCATCCAGAATGTGGATTGAATCCCGGATTTTATAGATTAGTTCCGATAAAAGGCCTTATCAGGACTAACCCCAATTCTGGGGAATTGGGGACGCGCCACGCACTGGCGT
>CAYSOC010000144.1:0-17903 GCA_964432445.1 uncultured Anaerolineaceae bacterium | reverse complement strand
ATCCAAAAAGAAATTAACGCTACTCTGCCTGGGATTTGCGCGCACCTTCGATAGAAACCCGCGTTTTCAGCCCTCTCTTTGAGTTTAGCCCTCGGCTTTAAGGCTTGTCCGGGAATGATGACAAGCGCTTGTGAGATGGTCAACGGCGGATGTGCAGAAGCGCGTCCCTACAAAAGACATTTTTGGTGTAGGGACGCGCTTCTGCACATCCGCCACCATAATCTACACGGAATCCATACTGACCGAATGGTTTCCGAACATCCCTTTTTACACCGGGGCCGGAAATAGCTGTTTATCCCGCCTGCCCTTTTTGCTTGAGCGCCTGAAAGTTTGCTTCACGAACGACCTGACGCGCCTCCAGCGGCTTGATCCAGTGGTGACAGGCGCTGGAGTGATCGGCGGCGTGTACTTCCAGCGCCGGGTCGCGTTCCTGACAAATTGCCGTTGCATAGGGACAACGGGGATGGAACGAACACCCGGAGGGCAGATTGATCAGATTTGGTGGCGAGCCTGGAATTGAAGACAGGGTGTCCCGCGAACCGTGCAAGGCAGGCGCGGCATTCACCAGTCCGAGCGAATAGGGGTGCATCGGGTTATAGAAAACGCCACCCACCGGCCCAACCTCTACCGCACGTCCGGCATACATCGTCATAATACGGGTTGCCAGTTCTGCTGCCATACTTAAATCGTGCGAGATAAACAGGATCGAGAATTTGTAGCGTTCGCGCAGGCGCTTCAATACTTCAATGACGGTGCGCTGAGTCAGCACATCGAGCGCGGTAGTGGGTTCATCCATGATGATGACTTGCGGATTCAGTAGCACACCGAGCGCAATCAGGACGCGCTGGCGCATCCCGCCCGATAGCTCATGAGGATAACTGTTGTAGACGCGCTCCGGGTCGAGCCGCACTGCTTCGAGTAATTCCTTTGCGCGCTTTTCGATCTCTTTACCATCACGTAATCCATGCGCCCGTGCCGTATCCTGAATCATGCTGGAAATCTTCAAAACCGGGTTGAGCGCATTCAACGCGGATTGAAAGACCATCGCACAATCGCGCCAGCGAAATTCGCGCAACTGCCCGGCGGTCAAATCCAGCACATTGGTCGAGCTACCGGAACGGTTGAAAACAATTGAACCCTGCGTAATGCGCGCGGCCTTCGGCAGCATTCGTACCAGCGAAAGCGCCATTGTTGTTTTACCGCAGCCACTTTCGCCAATCACCGCTAGGGTTTCGCCGGGGAACAGATCAAAGGATACGTCGCGCACCGCTTTGACTGCGCCGCGTGCGGTTTTATATTCGACGTGCAAATTACGAACAGACAGGACGGGTTGTGCCATTGGTCTAGCCTTCACTCTTGAGGCGTGGGTTAAAAGTGTCTTCAATCGAACGTGCCAGCATGATCATGAACCATTGCAGGAAGGCAATCGACAGCACAGGCGCGAGAACCCACCACATCGTTTCGCTCTGATAGGAAGCCTGCATTTTATTTGCGCTGTTGAGGATCAACCCCCAGTTGGGGTCTTTGGCGTTCAGCGGCACAAAGCCGAGGAAAATCAGGCCAACAATCGCATAGATTGAATTGGTGAACGCGAAAATGATGCTGACGATCACGTAACTCGCCATGTTCGGCAAAATTTCATTGATAATAATGTGGCGCACCGGAAGACCAAGCGATACCGCCGCTTCCACATAATCACGTTCCCGCAACGACAGCACCTGCGAACGTACCGAGCGCATCAATAGAGGCCAGTTCAGCGCCGACAGCACCAGCGCCAGCAGGGTGATATTGTCGAAACGCAGCACAGTTGAAAGCACAACCAGCAAGGCAAACGACGGAATCGTCAGAATAAAATTGGCAAGATTGTTCAGGAAACGATCCACGATGCCGCCGAGATAGGCCGCCAGCGAACCAAAAGTAACGCCGATCAATCCAGTCAACAGGCTGGTCAGGACGGCGGTGCTGATGACTTCGCGCCCGCCGCGTATCACCTGTATCAACACACTTTTTCCGCTGTTATCCGTTCCAAAGGGGTTTTGCAGCGATGGTGGCTGAAGGATTTGATCGACATTGGTAGGCGGTGTAGGAATGAGCAACGGCCCAATATAGGCAACAACGAGAAAGAAGATCACACCGGAAAGGCCAACCAGTCCGGCAGGGGTACGGACAATCGGGCCAAAAATATTCCGTATAACGGTGAGAACGCGCTGAATCGGATTGGTCGGCGCAGAGATCGTTGTTGTGGTCATGACTTGCCGAGCCTGACGCGGGGATCGAGTCGCTCATAGAGGAAATCGGTCAGGAAGTTGGCCGCCACTACCGAGATAGTGAGCATCAGGAAGATGCCCTGAATCAGGGTATAGTCGCGTTCGGTCACCGAGGTGGCAAAGCGTTCGCCAACGCCGGGATAGACGAAATAGCGCTCAATCACAATCGAGCCGCCGACAGCAAAAGCGAGATTGATCGCCAGATGCGTCACCATCGGCAGCGAGGCGTTCCGTCCCACATAAGCTGTAATGATACGCCCACGCCGCAACCCGCGCGCCGCCGCCACGTTCACATACTCTTCGCCCAGAACAGCCAGCGTACTATTCTTCATGATCAACAGCCACCCGCCAAACGCGCTCAGAAAATAGGTAAGGACGGGAAGGACAGCATGTTTCAGAATATCCAGCAGAAAATCCAGCGTAAATTCCGGCTGGACGCCCTGCGAATATGCACCGCGCATTTCCCCGACGCTGAATAGCCTCAACTGTGTGCCGAGGACAACCACAATGAGGATTGCAATCAGGTAATTCGGGACAGCACTCAGAAAGCTGGCAATCGAGGTGATCGCTGTATCGAACATTGAGTTTCGGAAATAGGCCGTGAACATCCCCAGAAACAACCCGGTCAGGAAACTCAGCAATAACCCCAGGCCGACACAGAACAACGTCCAGGGCAGCACCGACGCGATAATCCCGATGACGGGCGTCCCCGTAGAACGCAGCGATGTTCCCAGATTTCCAGTCAGCACATTTTTGAAATAAGTGAGATATTGCTGCCAGACGGGTGCATTGAAATCGGTAGTAAACATTGCAGAGGCACGTTGTTCTGCCTCCTCGAAACTCAGAGAGTTTTTCTGCATCAGTTCATCAATATAAAGCTGAACCGGGTTGGATGGCAGCAGGCGGATCAGAAAAAAAGTGAACGTCATAGCCGCCCAGATCGTAACCAATGATGTCAGGAAAGAACGAAAAGTATAGCTGCCAACGATCCTGCTGATGGAGAACCCGCTCTCCCTGCGTTGGGCGGTGGACGCGCCGGGGAGTGTCGTATCGGTCATGGAGAGTCCTAAAATAAGATATTATATTCTAGCCTATCGTGCTTTCTGGAATTCATCAACAGGAAATGCCCATGATTACGATTTATAACGCCGCTGACCTCGCGGAGATGACGCGGGTATGGATGGCGGCGCTTTGGGATAAATATCCGCTTTCTGAATTTTTATTGAAGAATGTCCTGGCAAATCCGGTGGATGGGCAAGGTGGACAGCATTTCGTCGCCCGTGAGGATGACAAAATCGTTGGTTTTGTTGCGACGCAGATCAATCCGGCGTTGAAAGCAGGCGATCCGCCGCTTGGCTATATCCTGTGCATTGTCATCCACCCGGATTATCGGAGGCGTGGCATTGGCGGGCAGTTGATCGGGGCAGCAACAGAATACTTTCAGCAGAGCGGCGTGAAGCGTGTCATGGCTGGCGGGAAATATCCGCGCATTTTCCCCGGTACGCCGAACGACCTCCCCGGCGCAAAAGCATTTTTCCTGAAACAGGGCTGGCTGGAAACCGCCCGCGATTATGATTTGGGGCGACGCCTGGAAGATTACGTCACGCCTGAAACTGTTCTCGAACGCATCCGTGCCGAAGGGGTAGAGCTTTATGCAGGGACGCAGGACGATGTTGCCGAGGTGCTGGCCTTCAATGATCGGGAGTTCGCAGGTTGGGCGGCAACCTATCACTATGTTGCCAGCATCGGAGACTATCAGGATTTTCTGGTGGCGCGCGATCCAGCCAGAGGCGTGATTGGGACGCTACTCATGTATTCGCACCACTCGCAACGGGTGCGCTGTGATGCGCTTTGGCGCAACATTTTTGGGGAAACGCTTGGCGGCCTGGGCGAAGTTGGAATCGGCAAGGCAGAACGTGGGCGCGGGATGGGGTTGGCACTGGTCGCCATCGGCAGCGAAATTCTGAAAGCGCGTGGCGTCGGTTATTGCAATATCGGGTTTACGTCGCTGGTCGATTTTTATGGCAGAGTCGGCTACAAAGTCTGGCGCGAATACAACATTTTGTGGAAGACACTATAGATGCTGATCATCGGGATGATGTCCGGCACGTCCGCCGATGGAATCGACGCCGCCCTTGTAGAGATAACAGGCGCACCGCCAGATTTGCAAGTGCGGGTATTGAAGCATCGCACCCTGCCACATCGGGAAGAACTCCGCATCGAAATTTTCAAAGCCTTTCGCCCGGAAACGAGCAGTGCCGCGCGCATTAACGCCCTGAATATCGCGCTTGGTGAAGCCTTCGCTACCGCTGCACTGGAACTGATCGATGCCGCAAAAATAGAACCGGAACAAATCGACTTGATCGCTTCACACGGGCAGGTGGTCTGGTATGAACCTCCGGGCGTGCTGACGCTGGCTGATCCTGCTGTCATCGCCGAACGTACCGGAATCACAACTATCAGCCATTTTCGGGAGCGCGATCTGGCGGCGGGTGGACGTGGTGCGCCACTGGTCAGCTATCTGGATTGGCTGCTGTTTCGCCACCCTGAACGCAATCGCGCGCTGCAAAACATCGGCGGGATCGGGAATGTGACCGCGCTCCCCGCCATCAACAACGACACCGCTCCGTTGACATTCGATACCGGGCCGGGGAATATGATCATTGACTATTGCGTGCAACAGGCAACTGATGGCGCGCAGGGCTTCGATCAGAACGGGATGATCGCCGCCAATGGACAAGTCCACTCCGGGTTGCTGGAAGAACTCATGCAGACGCCGTACATCCGGCAACCGCCGCCGAAAACCACCGGGCGCGAACTCTTTGGCGTCCAGTTTGCGGAAACGGTCTGGAATCGTGGCAAGGCACTAAAACTGGATAATGCGGGGATCATCGCAACATCAACCGCATTCACAGCGGAATCTATCGCGCATAGTCTGCGCGCGTTCGTTCCTTTTCCGATCCATGAACTTTATCTGGCGGGCGGTGGTGCGTTCAATCGCACACTCCGCCGGATGATTGCCGAACGCCTGCCGGGGGTACAAGTCGGTACACACGATGAACTCGGCATTCGCGCGGAAGAAAAAGAATGTGTCCTGTTTGCGGTGTTGGGCTATGAGACGTGGCATGGACGCCCCGGTACATTGCCCGTGTTTACGGGAGCATACCGTGCGACGGTATTGGGGAGCATCACGCCGGGTCGGAACTGGAAAACAAAATCTATCTACTGAACTCTAAAACAAAACCCCTTCGTTCTAAAGGGGTTTGTAGATTTAGGCATTATTTGACAGCAACGCCGCGCCAGAAGGCAATGTAACCTGTGATGTTCTGGGCTGCCTTTTTCGGCTCTGGATAGTACCATGCCGCGTTTTGATTTTCCTTGCCATCAATTGCGATGGTGTAGTAGCTGGCAAGACCTTTCCACGAACAAACCGTGTGATGTTCGGTAGGCTGTAGAAATTCCTTTTTCACCGATTCCGGGGGGAAATAATGATTGCCTTCCACAATGATTGTCTTATCGCTTTCCGCGATGACCTGACCATTCCAGATTGCCTGCACGTTGAACTCCCTGACTGTTTCAATGGGTATGCGTTATACCACTACAGACGCGATTGATCACAGAAATGTTACACAGTGGCGCAGATACTCATTGACGATTTATCTGCGCCTGTCTGTAATACGCACTACTGCTTGATAAAGATTTTCACTTCGCTCTCTGCTAATGAATCTTTCAGGATTCCACCCTGCACCTGAATATCGTAGTTAAAATGATATTCATGCCAGGTTCCATCCTCGATGCCCACATTCATCAGCGTAAACTCACCTGCGAACGTATCGCGCAGATTGGCAACCACGATAACGACGCCTCCGGCATCTGTCCAGCGCTTATAGGCCAGCAAGCCGCGCCCCTCATCTACCATAATCGGTTCGAGAGCATCCCCCTGTAGCGCGGGCGTGTTCTTGCGCAGATTGATCAGCCCGCTGTAATAGCGCATCAGGTCGCCATTGTCCTGATTTTGCAGCAGCGCCCAATCAATCGGGCGACGTTCGAGCGTCTTTTCGGCGGCTTGTCCGAACTCCTGTCCCATCCACAACATGGGGATGCCTGCTCCGGTCAGCAAGAGTGCCGCTCCCAACTTCATTCGGCGGAAGGCAGACGCTCCCAGAATCCCGGCAGTCTTGCCTAAATCCCACAGAATACGATCCTTATCATGCGTTTCGAGATAATTGATCACATTGTATGCGCTGGCGAAACCTTCCCCGTTGGGATCAATGACGCGCATCACATCCCCGATATTGGTAGAACCCATCAGCATCGCGCGCATTACATGATAGAAATTGTCGTGCCATGCGGAATCCAGCGGACCAGCAGGTTTGGTAATTGCCGGGTCTTGCGGGATGTGTTCGGCAATCGTGTAGAACGGTTTGATGCCATTGAGTTTGTTGAACGCGAAATCGTGGATTTGTGCCAGAAAATCGAAATTGCCGACAGCGCGCGTCGCATCAAAGCGGATACCATCAATATGAAAGGTGTCGATCCAGTAACCGATAGAATCCAGAACATATTGACGCGCAGGCCAAATGTCCAGATTATCATCAAAATGGGTATAGTTGAACTTCGGTCCGAATTGTAACTCTGGCGGGTCTGGATTTTCGCGCCAATACCAGTATTCAAAATTGATTTTGGTGAGCGAAGATTCCGACTCACTGTGGTTATAGACACCATCCATAATAAAGCGAATCCCGCGCTTGTGGCATTCATCCACCAACCGACACAGATCGTCTACTGTGCCATAACTATTTTCGATGGCGAACAGGCTGCGCGGGTTATATCCCCATGATTGTTCGCCGGGAAATTCCTGGCACGGCATCATCTCGATGGCATTGATACCCAGTCCTGCAAGGTAATCCAGTTTTTCGGTGACATGGTTAAACTTGCCCTTGCGCTTGCCCTTCGCGGGTTCATCTCCCGCGCCACCGCTGAAATCGCCCACATAAAGCTCATAGATGATGAGTTTGTCATTTTGGGGCAGCGGTACATTATCGTATCGCCATTGATATTCAGTGATAGTGCGCTTGCCATTTCGGATTTTCAGGCGTGTGTTTTCGTCAGCATCAAGTGTGATTTCCGTGCCATAGGGATCAGAAACGCTCACCACTTTATCCATTGCGAACCAGCTTTTCGATTTGACGCTGAATTTATAGAGATAATCCCCATCGGGGAGGTCAACAGTGACGCGCCAGACCCTTTTTTCGTCTTTCTTCATAGCAACCGGTTTCCACTGATTCCAGTCCCCGATAAGCGCCACTTCGTCGTTATAGGGCGCAAAAAGAGTGAATTCAATTGGAGAATTTTTTGACATTTGGTTTAACCCTTTTCCAAATGTCAATCTTAGCAATCAGGCGCGACAACGCCGAACCGGGTTTGGTATTTCTGTTTATACAACTTTTTTATGAAATACATACTATTTGCCCTGTCACCGATTTGATACCCGGAAACCCGACAGTGACGCCATTTATCTTTACATTTTTTCGTTCTCTGCACAGGCATAACGTCAAGGAACCGTTGAGGAAATTAGGGAATTTTTCATTGTTCTCAATCGTGAAGTCTGGTACAATACAGACGTTCGGTTGAGAAATCAGCAAAAATTTATGGTCGTCAATTAAACAGTCGTTTCCATCTTTTTGTTGACTATTTTCCGAATACCTGTTATTGAACCAAAAAATTATTTTGGGTCGGGGGAGAAGACAACATGGCAGCATACTTGATCGTCGATGTAGACGACCTTTTAAGGCGTCTACGTGGGCGAGGTTTTTCTATTGATATTCACGACCTCGCCACGCGCCTGCGTGGGGGGGCTGCACTTGCGGCAGGTCTGCTCGGCCCGGACGAATTGCACGCCATCGCTGTTGCCGATTGGACAGCACTTCGATCAACACAGGGCGGAACATCAGTCGAACTGACTTTTGAATCAGTCGGGTTTGAAACGTTTAATACTCCAGATCGCGGTCATCTGACCGACGCTCTTATCATTCAATACTTTAGCGCCGACCCTGAACCAGTCGACGAATTGATTCTGGTGACGACCAGCCCCGATCTGACCGATCTGATCAAACGCATCAAAGTACAGCGCGGGGCGCGCATTCGCGTCTGGGCAGATTCCAGCCAGCGGATCGATGGCGTCATCTTCCAGCCGCTGGAAAGCATTCTGGGGATTCAGTCCAAGTCGGTGTCGCTATATATCGACTTCGAGAACATTGCCATCAGCCTGAACGAACAGGGCTATCTGGTCAATCTGGACAGGATGATCGAAGGGATGCAGCGGCAGGCTGGCGCACACGGGCAGGTTACGCGCATGGCAGCCTATGCTCCCTGGGGTCAGCGCGGCGCACTCCCGCCCCTGATGGATGACCTGGGGCGTGAAGTAAGCGACGATGCGCCGAGCCGTCTGGCATTGGCGAACATCGACCCGGTGTTTAACCTTCCCGGCAAGAACAGCGCCGATATGCGTATCGCCAAAGATGTGCTTGCCGATGCCCTGAGCCAGAACGCGCCGGATATTATCGTGATCGCCAGCGGTGATCGTGATTTCAACGATGTGTTCAATTCGCTCCGCACGCGCGGCAAACAGGTGATTGTCTGGGGCGTGCGTGGCAGCATCAGCCGCCTGCTCGAAAACAACCCCTCGTTGCAGGTGGAATATCTGGACGATTTCCTGAACCTGAATCGTCATGAGTCCATCGGGCATTCCTACAACGCGCAGTTGACGACGCCGACGGCTGCGGCGACAGCCTTTACACCGTCGCAGTGGTCAAGCGTTGTGTTGCAATATGATCGGCTGATCCAGATTCAGCCTAACATTCCGATCACTGCCGAGATGCTCGAAGATCAACTGCGCCGCGCCAACGATGTCGTCTCTGATGAACGCGCCCATGATCTGGTTTCCCAGGCGGTTTTGATGGGCATCCTCAAGGTCGTTCACGGGCAAGGTACAGAGGACTACGTGATCCCCGCGCCGGAAAATTCGGTGGTGGAACGTACCCGCCTGATTCGGGAGCGCATCGTGATCCGTGTGGCGAACACGCTGGAAGTCCGCAACTGGGAATACGTGAACTATGGATTCCTGTTGAAGGGAATCGCAATGGATCGCGCCCTTGAGCGCCCCGGCCTGAACATAGACGATGCGTGGCGTTCGGACTGGATCGATGCGCTGGTGCGCGAAGGCTTGCTGGCGCGCGAGATGGTTCCGCATCGCCACAACCCGGATGATCTTGTTCCCGTGATCAAGCTGGCAAAGTCATCGCTTTCGGTGGTCAAGACGGCACGTCCGCTGATGATGCCGATGGATTTTGATGATCCAAGCTACGACGATCTCGCGCCCTTGCCAGACGGTACGCCCACCGCGCGCGATGCCGAGGTCGATATGATGATGAAAAGAATCATTGTCAGTGTAGATCAGTTCACCAGCTATCGCGGGTTTACGTGGTGTCCGCTGGGTTCGCTGCATCGCCGCTTGCGTCCCTATGATTCCGGCGTTGTGTTTCAACGGGCAGTAGAGTGGATGCTCGAACTTGAGGCAGCTTTGGTGAGCGAGTATGAGAATCCGCAATCAAACTATAAGACCAAAGGTATTTCGCTGATTACCGACAGCACCCTCACCAAAGAAGTGTTGGCGGAACGCGATGGATTCATCCTTTGCCTGCTCGGACTCTATGAGCAGCATCTGCCGATCAACTTCGCTGCGTTGCAGCGCGAAACCAAGATGACCGAATCAGCGCTCGAACTCTGGGTGAGCATGATGCAGGTGGAAAACGTTCTGAATCCTGTACCGGGCAAGCCGGGGCTATACAGCCTGTTCCGTACCCACCACACCGTAAACCTGATCGCGGAACACAGATACAACGAGTGACGCTCCTCACACCTAAAGGTAGAGGCTTCTGAGCAACGCTTGTGCAGGGGCCACTACGTTAGCGCTCACGGACACGTCCTGTCCGGCTCGATTCAGGATGTTGATGGCAGCATTGTGGTCTCTATCGAGCGACAGACCACAACTGCATTCGACCCAGCGGGTAGACAGGGTAAGATTTTCAAAGAGCATCCCACAGGCAGAGCAAGTTTTGGAAGTATAGGCCGGGTTGACACAGACCACCTGGCGACCAGCATTTGCAGCTTTGCTCTCCAGACGTTCTTTGAAATAGCCCCAACCACTATCCAAAATGCTTTTGGCAAGGTGCGGATTGCGTACCATGTTCCGAACCTGGAGGTCTTCGAGAGCGATCAGGTCATAATGTTTAACCAAAATGAAGACCTGCTTATTGATGAAATCATGCCGCGCGTTGACAATGTGTTCATAGAGACGCCGCACCTCGCGCAAGGTCTGTCGATAGTGCTTGCTTCCTTTGATTTTGCGTTGCAAGGCGCGTTGGGCGATGCGGAGTTCAGCTTGTGCTTTCCGATACCACTGCGGATTATCGACCTTTTCCCCTTTACTCGTTGTCAGCAATGCCGAAACACCCATATCAATACCAATGGCACGTCCCGTCGGTTTTAGTGGTTCCGGGTCAGATTGCTCGACAGTAAAACAAGCGTACCATGCACCAGCACGGTTCAGAATCCGTACTTTCTTAATTTTACCCACTATCTGGCGATGCCAGCGTACCCGGACTCGACCAATACCGAACAACCGCAACCGTCGTCCATCCAAGTACGCTCCGGAGCCAAATTGCTTGAACTCGAAACTATGGAAGCGATTCGCGTTCTTGAAACGTGGATATCCCGGTTTCTCTCCTGCTTTCACTCGTCGGAAGAATGCCTTGAACGCTTTGTCCAAATCAGCACACACGCTCTGCAATGTTTGACTGAATACGTGGTCTTCACAGCGGAACGCCTTCCGATAGCGGATCGCTGTTTTTTCCTGTTCAACCTTCGTGACGCTACGTTGCTCCAATTCCCAGACCAACTTGCGCTCTTCAAGGCACATATTATACCAGTGACGGCAGGTGCGCAGTACGATATACAACTGCTTCTCCTGTGCAGGTGTCGGGTATAATCGGTATTTGAAAACCAGCAGTTGCATAGAATCCGTTGTGTGTTTCAGTCCTTTGCTGGATAATATATCTAATTGTTTGCGCATCGCGCAATCCTTTATACCCTTATTGCTAAAGCAAGGGCTTTAGAAGGGGTTTTGGTAAACGAAACGATTAACCAACTATGTCTCTTTCGACTCCGACCTATCAAAAGACCCGGCAAGCGTGGCGCGACATCTGGATCGGCACAGAGTTTGACCGGGAACTCCATTCACTGGAATACCCACGTTCGCAGGAAGTCCTGAATACCTATATCCCGTTTCTCGATAAACGTTATCCGGTGCTGGAAGCGGGATGTGGCCCTGCGCATGTGGTCTGGTATCTGAAAGAACGCGGCTTCGACGTTATCGGGCTGGACTATGCGCCGGAAGCACTTGGCTATACGCTGGAACGCTTCCCGGATTTGAAGCTGCATATGGGCGATGTTCATACGCTGCCCTACCCCGAAAACACCTTCAGCGGCTATCTCTCGTTCGGTGTTGTAGAACATTTCGAGCATGGACCAGAGCCTGCACTCCGGGAAGCCTATCGTACCGTGCGCCCCGGCGGTGTGCTTGTGTTGACCGTACCACATCCTCAAATTGTTGAATCCATCTATCAATTCCGCGAAAAACTTTCGCCTGCAAAAATGAAGCGTGCCGATTATTACGAACGCACTTATAAGCATGAAGAACTGGCGCAGCACGTCCGCAATGTTGGCTTCAAAGTTGAATTGATCAAACCGATTGGTCATAGCTATACGTGGTATGGTCTTGGCGGCATCTTCCGTAAATCGACTGGATACTATGAATCCAGCCAGTTTGGAGAGCGGGCAGGAGCGTGGAGCCGCAGGCTGCTACCCTGGGCGACGGCCTTCCATACTTTGATCATTGGTAGAAAGTGAGAATCCCTAACAATGTAACGCTTTTAGCCTCAAACTGTTACAACCGCCTAATTGACAAGCGGAAAATTTCAGAGTATTTTTTAGGCTAAAAACATTGATTATGAACACAAAAACTTTTCGGAAGCGCGCAGGTCGCGGACAGGGTCTCGTAGAATACGCTCTCATTCTTGCTCTCGTTGCTATTGTTGTGGTTGTCATCATTAGTCTTGTGGGTTTTGGCCTCCGGCGCAATTTTGGCCTTCTTGGTGGAATCTTTGGCGCAAAATACAACGATACCGCCAGCGCTACCGGAACACAGATCACTATCACCGAAGCTCATTGCTACGCTTCTGTCCCTCAAGGCAAAGTAGGTTTATGGATACTAGGTACAGTCGATGGAGCGCCAGCGAGCGATCTGGTTGGCATCACAGAACGCGATCTTACCAGTGTCGTTGAGGCCGATGGCGGAGGCTTCAAGTATAACCCGCTGATTGCCGATAGCCTCGACCTTTCGCTGTGTCCCAAATCTGTCGTCATTCAGGCCAAAGATGGGGCAACTGCTTTCGCTCCAATCATTGCTGAACTGCTTCCATGACACAGACCCCGCCTCCGAAGCGCGAAACTGGCGCTATCCAAAAAGCCGTGCAGGTCAGACGCACACAGGAAATGCTCAAGCAGCAGGAAGAGCGTCGTAAAAACGAGCGTCTGACCCCGGAAGAACGCAAAGCGCTGGAGGAACTCAAAAACAAACCTCCCGAAAAACCTGTCACGAATCCGGCAGCACGGGCAACGGCTGTTCATTCAGTCGTTAGCACACTGCCTGTCGCAGATCGTCAGTCGTTGACAGATGCGGTTCTCTCACGCACGGGTTGGACACGCCAGCAATTGCAAATTGCGCTTGGGGCGATGCTGGGTGTCGTTTTGCTATGCGGGGTGATCACCCTGTTGGCCTTGTTCGCCAGTCCGGGCGGCGGCACAACCGCACCAACGCGCATCCTGCCCGCTCTTCCCGTCGCATCCGTTGCAGAATTGCCAGAACAGTTCCGGCAACTTGGACTGACGTTCTCCAACTTCCAGAACCTGACCGTCCCAAGCACAAACTGGCAGGCAACGCAAGGCATCCGGTTCGATGTCACGCAGGGGAAAGAGCATGGCACATTCCTGTTGCTGGTCTATTCCGCAACGGACAAAGTATCACAGGATGCGTTTCGGGCAGGAATAAACGATACATGGGCGAAATGGACACGGCGGCAATATAGCAATCTCCTGCTCGTTGCTTCCCCGGATACTACCGAAAAATTGCTGCAACAGGTCGACAGTATGCTCTATAACCGCTATGTTGCGCCGGCTCGTCCCTGGCAAACACTCGTCCCACCCACGCCGAAGAAATAATTTTCTCCGCTTATCCAGTTTAGCGATAGAGCCTGATCAACCCGTTTGTACCGGGACGGATTGTCGGGGCGCTATGCCGCAAAACCCGGCAGCGCTCCAGCCCGTATCCGCGCCCATCGCAGTCACTCTTTCGTACAATGCCCGTGCAGGCTGGCTATCGCGCCAGTTGTAGGTTGCCGTTGTCGCAAACGGGCTATTCGCGGTACGGTTGCCGCCAGAGCCATCGCCCGCCACAAAATCATCCACGACAATGCGCGTCGCACCAGAATCCACGAGGCGTTTTGCAAAATTTTCGGTATACGGTAGCGATGGGCTTACCACGATTTGCACCTTGATCCCGTTTTTCACAGCGGCGCTCACCACCTCAAAGCGTTTTTCCAGCACCGGACCGCCGCCCAGTTGCCGAACAACCTGGGCATCGTCGGTCTCAATCGTCATAGACAGCCACGCATAGGGAATCTGGCGGATCACGTCAAAATCCCGTTCCACGAGAGGCGAACGGGTTTGAATCACCAGCAGATCGAGGTCACCATACTTGCCGAAAACGCCCAAACATTGTTGCGTGATCTTGTGTTTTGCCTCGATAGGCTGATACGGATCAGTCGTGGAAGCCATAAAGATGCGCAATCTGGCGCGTTCGGCGGGTTTCATTTTGGCAAGGGTTTCATCCAGCACCGTCGCGGCGTTTTCCTTGACAGCCGCCAGTTCGCCCCATGCTTTGCCGCCATTAAAATTAGTCCAGTTCGGCATAAATTGAGCGTAGCAATATTGACCACAGGCAGTGTTCCCAAAGCCACAGCCCGTATAGGGTGACAGGGTATGGGTATAGGGATAGGGTTCAGAGGTCAGGAAGCCGCCTTTTTGGGGCGTCAGGATGGATTTCACGCTGCGGGAATCGACTTGCATGAGATAGAACCTTTGCTCTATATCATGACATTATACAACATAAAACCCGGTGTTGAAGAAACACCGGGCTAAACTCAAAATTGTTACCCGATATTGTTATCGCGGTCTTCGCGTTCCAGATCGAAGATGTCTACGATGAAATCTTCCATCTGGGTAGCGGTATTCGCACGCAATACGTAAATCGGGACGCCACGCCGTTCCGCATCGCTGATCAGTTTCGGGCGTTGGCGATAATAGTTTTTGAGCGTCAAAATCGCTTGCGCTGTTCCCATATCTTCCTCGATGATGAGCGGCACTTTCAGCCGACGTGCGGCGCTTTGCAGTCGATTCCGCGCAACCCCAAAAGGATAAACGCGGATGGGTTGTAGTGGTGCGCGCGGTGCAACTGGCGTCGACGTTGTCGGTACTGTCGTCGGGCTGTCTTCGACAAAGTGGGTTGTTCCAGAACCGTTGCGCGGCGCGTTACCTACCTGTCGTGGCGTTCCGCTGGTAGCGGGATTGCTGTTTCCCTTGCCACTGACACGCGCAAACGGCATTCCGGTCATGGTGGTGTTGCTGTTGCGGGTGTCTTGTTGGGTGGCATTGACCTGTGGCTTGACCGTCTCAATGACAATTTCGCCCTCCTGGGTGCGATAGCGCATCTCGACGGGCAACGGGCGTCCGCGCAGCAAGCCATCGACAGAAGCGGCAATGTCTTCATGGACAATCAGGCGGTGGCGCGATTGCAGTTCGATCAGCACATCGAAGGTTGGCGGCGAACGCCGTTCCAGCACGACCTTCTGTGTACCGCGTCGGCGGGCTTCTTCATCCGAAAGCGTGACTGACTCGATGCCGCCAATCAGGTCGGAGAGTGTCGGGTTAATCATCAGGTTATCGAGCGTCTGGCCGTGCGCCGTGCCGACAAGCTGCACGCCGCGTTCCGCGATGGTGCGCGCGGCCTGTGCTTCCAGTTCGCGCCCGATTTCATCGATCACGATTACCTGTGGATTATGGTTTTCCACCGCCTCGATCATAACTTCGTGCTGCAAAGTCGGCTCTGCTACCTGCATCCGGCGCGCACGCCCGACAGCAGGGTGTGGCACATCGCCATCGCCACCAATTTCGTTGGATGTGTCCACGATAATCACGCGGCGGTTTTCTGCCAGGACGCGCGCGGCTTCACGAAGCAATGTCGTCTTGCCGACACCGGGCGAACCGAGGATCAACACGCTCTGACCAGATTCGATAATATCCTGAATAATATCAATCGTTCCATAGACCGCGCGTCCGATACGGCAGGTCAGCCCAACGATTTCGCGGCGACGGTTGCGGATCGCAGAGATACGATGCAGTGTGCGCTCCAGACCGGCGCGGTTATCGGCGTCGAACGTCCCGATCCGGGTGACGACATATTGCAGGTCGTCATGGGCAATTTCGCGCTCATCCAGCACGGCTTCGCTATCGATGTAACGAGCAGTTGGAACGCGCCCCAGATCGAGAATTACTTCGGAGAGTTCATCTTTGTGTCCATGTGCCTCCAAAGCATCAACAAGGTTGTCCGGCAGGACAGCCTTCAGTTTTTCCAAATCATCGGTAATGTGATATTCCATACGAGTGGGTTTATTTTCCTGATATTCTGATCTTGACGGGCGGCACAATACGGACAGCGCCAGAGATACTGGGCGCAGTATTCAAAATGGGGTGTTCGATTCGGGCAACAGTGTGCTTGACCATGACGGCCTGACTCGCCCATGCCTCGAAGCCGAGGTGAGCCAGCGGAGTACGTAGCCAGTCCTGATAGCGGCGCACACAGGTATAGACGGGGAGACGCTCCGCACGTGGCAACCGTGCCAGCGCTGCGGCATGAATTGCGCCCGCCTGATAATCCATTTCCGGGTGCAGGAAGGGTTGCAGGAATATCCCTTCGCGGCCTTCGGTCACGGCGACAAACGCGATGATACGCCCAGCCTGCTCCATGACCATCCCGCGCGCCAGTTCCGGCAGCGGGTCGGCCTGCAAGACCATACGCGGCACGATGTTCGTGATCAGCATGTTGACCGCAAAAGCATCGTCTTCCATAACCGGGCGCAAGAGTTCCGGGTCAGCTTCCGGGATCGGAGCAGGCGCACGCTTCAGAATTTCCTGCCGCGCATAGATCGCAAAGCCACTGCGTCGCAACACAACAAACGCTTCCGAATGTTCATCCACTTCGGCGTTCAGTGTATGCGCGCCACGCCTCCCGGCGGCGGCAGTCATCGCATCGATCAGCGCAACCCATGCTGCTTCGCTGTTGAGAATATCCAAACCCGGCGTGATGAAAGAAATGTGGGCGTGAGAATCGCCAACGCGATGGCGAAACTGGGCGGCATAGATCGCTTCGTCGTCACGCACGATATAAACGTGTGTACCGAAATCAGTCAGAGGGACTACCGAACTCCAGAACGCCCCGCCAAGTGGCGTGATCATGCCGCTTGTCAGCATCATTTCGGAATCAAAGCTAACGCCATGCGGTATCAGGCGGCGTACCAGCGGCAAATCTATAGGGAGAAAAGGACGGGCTTCCAGCGTGATCAACACCCACTCGTCAGCCAAACATCGGCCTTGCGTTTGTTTCATTTGCCATTGTACAGTTTTCAGAAAGGCTTTGCAATCCTTTTGGAGTAGAATGCGTCTGATGCAGGAGCATCGCCCGGTAAGCAGTTGATTTTGAATAGTATAATTAGCGCAGATTATAAAAAATAGAGGTCACCATGACCCAGCAGATGACCGAACGCCTTGTTATTAACCGTTTTCCCTATAAATTTTTTCAAACGCGCGATTGGGTGCTTTCCGGTTCGCTCTTGCTGCTGGCAACGGTGTTTATCCTCAAAGCCTCGACGTTTGGACTGCTCGGCAATCTGCAAATTCTGGGGATTTCGATAGCGACTATCGGGATTGTTGCGGCGGGTCAGACGCTCGTTGTGATCACCGGTGGCGTCGATCTCTCCGTTGGGTCGTTGGTCGCGTTGACTGGAATCATTGCTGCCAAACTCTGCAACATGGAATTGGGTACACTCGGCAGATTGAACCCGCTGATTGCCGGAACACTGGCGTTACTAATCGCCGCCGGGATCGGTTGGGTCAACGGATGGCTGATCACCCGCTATCGCCTGACCCCGTTCATTGTCACCTTCGGCTCGCTCAGTTTCCTGACGGGGCTTTCCAAAGTTATCTCTGGTGGTTCGCCCGTGAACCTCAATATTGATACCTTCGACTGGATGTGGAATAACGCTTTCAACTTTCTGCCGACGCCCACCATGATTATGCTGCTTGTCTTTCTGGTGCTGGCGTTCTGGTTGCGCAACAGTCGCTATGGTCGCCACGCCTATGCAGTTGGCAGCAATGAAACGGCGGCGCGTCTGAGCGGCGTGC
>CAYSOC010000143.1:0-17917 GCA_964432445.1 uncultured Anaerolineaceae bacterium | reverse complement strand
TCGATGACGCTGGTACTCATGCTCGAAGTCAACCCCAGCAACACAACCAACGCCATCACCGCCGCGATCAGGAGCAGCGCTACGATGAACACCAGCACATGCCCGCTGATAGCCTCGTCCAGCAATGCTTCGGAAACAGCGACATCAATGCTGACGTTCGCGCTGGCAAGCGCCGCTTCGATACGGCGGGTCGTGGCATCGAGCGTACCAGCGTCAGATGCGGTCATCGCCACACGCACCGCATTCGTTGTCTGTGGCGCTTCCTGGGCAGCGGTAGCGTAGACTTCCGGGATCACGTAGGCAGTCGCCGGGCTGAGGATTTGGCGTATAATCCCCACTACCCGCACCGTGATCGGTTTGCCTTCAATCAGCAGGCCGATTTCGCTGCCTGGTATGGCATTTGGGAATAGCGCCGCTGCGTTCTGATTGAGTACGACGCCGTTGGTATCGTCGTGTTGCAACCAGCGTCCACTCAGCATCGGCGTACTGATAAAGGTGCTGTCCGGTGGCGTGGCGCGCAGGGTAAAGCTACCGTGTCCACCATCGGGATAGGTGCGAACAATATCAAGCCCGTTCGGGCGCAGCACTGCCGCAGGCGACCAACCCCACGCCTCGACTTTGGCAACGCCGGGTAAGCTGCTCAATAGCGCAACGATGCGATCAGTGGTTTGTGGGCTGTTGAAGCGCACTTCCAGATCATAGTGGCGCTCTGCCGCAGCCTGTCGCAGGTATCCTTCCCAGGCGCTCCGGGTATTAATCCCCGCCATGAACATTGCGCCCGCTGCCCCCAGCAGGCTCAGACTCAGGATTAAGCGCGCCCGCCGCCGGAACGCATTGCGAAATGCCAGCACCAGTGTCCGGTTAACGCCTTGAATGCGGCTCAACCAGCTTTCCAGCTGACTCGTACCAAATACAGTAGCAGTTACGCCGTAATCGGTGAGGGTTTCGCGCACCGTGACGCGGGCAGCCCGCCGAATCGGGAACACGGCAACAATTACCGGAAGCAGGATACCCATCAGCAGCAGTACACCATACAGCCACAGCGGTACTTCATCGCTGTAGATGGTCAGATTGAGCAGTTTGGCAACCACCGTGCTGAACCCACGCCCGGCAGCGATCCCGAAGGGTGTGCCGATGATGACCGCCAGCGTACCCAGCCCCGCGACCAACACCAGATACATCCCCGCGATCTGGCCTGAACGCGCGCCTATCGCCTTCATCATCCCGATCTGTCGGATTTGCTGTGCCAGCAGGCCGCCGATCATGGTTGCGCTCAGAATCGCGCTCAGAATCAGCGCCATCAGGCTGAACGTCAATAGCACAATCATGACCGTGTTCATCTGGCTTTGATGCGGATGCTGATTGGGTGGCGGGATGCGAATCTCGTGGATGGTACGCCCTTGTGTTTTGAGCCATGTGGCAAGTTGTGCCGCTGTGGTCTCAATCGCGGCGATGGTTGCTGGTTGCTCCCGTACCGTGATTTTGAGGATGTGCAGAGTTGGGGTTTCGCCGAGTTTTGCTATCGTCGCAGGCGTGGCGTACCCGTAAACCGTCTGCTCCTGCCATGCCGGAGCAAGGCCGGGATCATGCACCGTCCCGCTGATGGTGATCGGTTGTCTGGTTCCATTTTGGGTTTGTACCGTGAGGGCATCCCCGATTTTGGCTTTCAACAGGGTTAATACCTCGCGTTCGACCAGCAGCGTCGCGGGTGGTGGCGGGAACGTTCCCGCCTGTGGATTGACCCTGTTGATCCGCATATCGCTGAAATCGGGAACGACGAACAAACGCATCGGCATCCATTGATCCTGACCGATTTCGACGCGACCCGTGACCCAATCGGTAGCTTCGGCATCTGCGATTTCGGGGCGCTGCCGCACTGCCCCCACCAGTGCTTCGTCCACCTGATCGAGTTCGATGAAGGCTGAACCCGGATTGATGCTCATATAATTTGCGGTCATTTCGCGGGTCATGACGGTATATGTCGTCAACATCAACCCGACGCCAAAGATACTCGCGGCAATGGCAACCACCAGCATCACCATCCTGCCGCGTGCCAGTAACAGGTCGCGGTAGAGTTTGATCCAGCGTGGACGGCTCATCGTGCAACTCCGTCCTCAGCGATACAGCCATCGATCAGGGTAATGAAACGGGTGAAGAAGCGCGCCAAATCGCGCTCATGTGTCACCATGACGACGGTCTTTCCCTCCATCGTCAGATCGGCGAACAATTGCATCACGGCATCGGCGGTATGCGAATCAAGGTTTCCCGTTGGTTCGTCCGCGAGCAACAGCGGCGGATCGTTGGCGAGTGCGCGGGCGATAGCGGCGCGTTGCTGCTGTCCACCAGATAGGTCGGAAGGGAGTTTGTCGGCTTGTTCTGCGATTCCTACCTTCTCCAATAACTGGAGCGCGCGTTCACGACGTTGCCGCACCGGATACGTATTGCAGAAATCCATCGGCAGCATGACATTTTCCGCGATGGTCAGCGTCGGCAGCAATTGAAAGAATTGGAACACAATGCCGATATTCTTGCCGCGCCATACCGATAGCCGTTCCTGATTCAATTGATGTACGGGCGTCTCACCGACCACAATCTCGCCAGAAGTGGGTTTGTCGATCCCCGTGATCATGTTGATCAGCGTGGACTTGCCACTGCCAGAGCGTCCTACAATCGCCACGAACTCCCCGGCATTTACCTGCAAGTTGGCGTTATTCAATGCCAGAAACCTGCCCGCCGCGACTTCATAAACCTTTGAGACACAGCGCAAGTCGATGACAGGCGCGTTCACACCGACAGGATTTTTGGTCAGGCGTGTTGTCGATGGAATCATTCAGTTCTCCCTTGTTATGGAACATTGTATTCAATGTAGAACTCAATGTTCGATTTCGTTGTATGATTTATAGGAGAATCTGGAAACAGGGTCAACAACCAGTTTTTCAAATTTGTTCGTTATGGAACGGAAACAGAAAATTATTCGGAAACGGGGACTATCATGCCAAAGAATGAGATGGATCGCCGCGTGCAGCGCACCCGCCGCCTGATACAAGACGCTTTGATTGAATTGATTCTGGAAAAAGGATACGAGGCAGTCACGATACAGGATATTCTGGATCGGGCTGACGTGGGACGTTCTACATTCTATGCTCACTATACAGACAAGGACGATTTACTCCGCAGCCGCTTTGAGACCTTGCTCAACGCCTTTGACGAACACGTACAATCCATTGTTGATTTGAATTCAGGACTGCCAACATCAGCGGCTGCTTCGGCCAATCTGCCGCTGATGATCCTGAAATATGTGGAACATGAACACCTGCTATTCAAGGCACTACTGGGCAAAAACGGCGGAACGTCGCATGTTACATTCCTGCAAAATCACCTTCTGAAATTCACGCGGATTATCCTTCAGACAATCACCAGGGCGAAGCTATCGTCACAACAGTTGGAGATCGTTGCTCAATATATGACCAATAGTTATTTGTCGTTGTTGGTGTGGTGGGTCGATAACGATAAACCCTGCTCTGTGGAAGAACTCTACACCCTACTGATTCGGTTGATAGAGCCGGGTTTGAAGGATGTCCTGGGGGTTCCGGCGCTCTGGATGTCTGCACCTGAGAAGCATTGACTCCTATCCCCTGCCCTTTCCCCGCAAGCAGAGAAAGGGAGCCAATGCACATGCGTCTGGAAGTCCCTCTCCTGCGGGAGAGGGGATTCAGGATGAGGGTTCCATCAGCGATCTACGTAGCCTAGTTTGGTTGCCATCACAGCCGCATGTGTCCGATCCGAGACGCGCAATTTGGCGAAGATTTCGCTGACGTAGTTCCTGACTGTTCCGGGCGCGAGATGCAATTTCTGGGCTATCTCCGGGTTGCTCAGACCTTGCGCCAGCAATCCCAGTAGTTCTATTTCGCGCCCGGTCAGTAGTTCGCTGCTATCATCTTCGGGGTCAACCGGGAGCGGTATTTCCGGCTGGCTCGGCGCGGTTGCAATGTGTGCAAACACACGCCCCGCTATATTCGGGTCAACATGCGTTTTTCCCTGTGCCGTTTCCTCGATAGCGCGCACCAGCCCATCGCGGCGGGTGTCCTTCAGCAAATATCCGGCAGCCCCGGCGCGAATCGCATCAAATAGCCATTCATCGGTGGCATAAGTGGTCAGCACCAGCACAGGCACGCCGGGATATTTTTCACGGATATTCCGCGTCGCCTGAACGCCGTTCATCCTCGGCATTTTCAAATCCATCAGGACAACATCCGGTTTGCAGGACGCGACGAGATCAACAGCTTCCTGTCCGTCGCTCGCCAGGCCAACCACCTGAATATGTGGGATGGTACTCAGGATCGCCTCCAGCCCTTCGCGGACAACGGCCTGATCATCACAAATTAACACCGAGATACGGTTTTCCATTGATCCCATCCAAATCTAAACAGAACGAAATACTGGTTCCGTGTTTTTGCGCGCTGGAAATCGCCAGTTCGGTTCCGAGAACAGCCGCACGTTCGCGCATCCCCGGAATGCCCCAGTGATTGCTCAACGCATTGATGCGACCCGGCTCAAATCCGATACCATCATCGGAGATGTGAAACCGCAGTTCATTGCCACTATATAGCAATTTTACGCAAATATTCCGGGCGCGGGCATGACGCACTATATTTTCTAATGCCTCCTGCGCGATTCGATAAATTCCCTGCTCCAGGTGCGGCGGCAAATTCACCGCCAACTCAGGAACTTCCAAATCCAGCGTGAGATCGGCGCGTTGCGCGGCGGCTTCGGCAATATCACGAAGCGCAAACGCCAGGCCATATTGTTCCAGTGGGGTAGCGCGCAATGCCTGTAGCGAACGGCGTGCCTCGGTCAGCCCGGTACGGCTCGTTTCGTCGGCACGCGCCAGCATTTTTCGGGCAGCGGCGCTATCAACATCCCACAGCGAATTGACCGCCTCCAGTTGTAACGTCAACGCGCTGAGAGAATGCGCCAGCGTGTCATGCAGTTCACGGGCGAGGCGGTTACGCTCCCGGCTGATGGAAAGTTGCTCGATGCTGGCGGCATAGCGTGCCAGTTTTCTGTTGGTTTCGATCTGCTGCTGGTGCGATTCGAGTAATGCCTGTTGCTGCACGAGTTGGCGCTGGCGCAGCCACGAGACGACATAGCCCGCGAGTATCAAAATGACCGCGCGACCACTCAGCATCGGTAGAAGCGACGCCGTTGGCGATTCGATATGACGGGTGATCAAGATGGTCAGACCCCAGTCGATCAGCGAGATCGAGATAATATAGGCCAACGCGCGCGGAAAACGATATTGCCATGCGATCAGCAACGCAAGCAAAATAAAATCCTGTCGAACCGGAAAAGCGCGCATCGCATCATAGGGCGAAGAACCCGGCGCACTTGCCGACACCAGAAGCCAATAACGTTCCAGAAAAAAAGGAAACGAACACAGCGCAATGATCATCGGTAAAAAATATATTCCCAAGCGTTGCTGTAATGCCTGCCAATATAAAAGAGCGAATGCAAATATATGAATGCCAACCAGGGTAGCAAGCTGGGCTATGGTGAGGATATAGAAGTCGCCAAGCACAACCACGCAATATAGCGGCGCAACGATCCAGTTTACGATCCAATATAAAACGAGGATGCGTGAGATTTTTACGAGGCTGAGTTCGGAGTCCATAGGTGTGTCGTCCCACTTGCGGCTCCTTTAATCATAATCCCATATTGTTTTACAGAGTAGTGACAGCGTAATATGACAGTCACCTGTATACCAGACCCAGCGCTGGAAAGGTTGTCCGCGAATTGATTTGAGCGTAAGCTACTCAAATTGACCCCACCCTCAATCCCTCCTCGCTGGCGGGGAAAGGGTGGGGATAGGGTTCAATTGCTGCATTTTCATTTGTGGACAACCATTGACGCGCCGGGTTTGATATGTCGCCGGGTATTGGGCTTCAAACAAAAGGTGACACCATAGCTGACAACTGACACTATTTTCTCTGGCAATGAAAACTAGAATGGTGGATGTGTATTGTACAAAACAGGAATTGAAACTTGATGAATAGAACACCAGTCATTCGCACAGCAGTGATCATCGCAGCGATGGTATCGACGGTAAATTTTCTGAATCCAGCGCCGACAGTAGCTTCGGCACAAACGGCTCCGCTCTACAAGTCGTGTCAGGAAGATAAACTCACCGCCCCTATCACCCTTGCTCCCGCTGCTGCGGCAACGCAGGCAGCCACCGCTGTTGCCACTACTGCCGCCGCGTCTACCGCCGCAGACATTGTGTTTCTGAATATTGTCGGCAGCGAATCCGAGGCTTGCTATCTGGCGAGTGAAGTGTTCCTTGATAACAACATGATGGGCATAAAGGCCGGTTTCAACGGCGCGGTTGGTGTCACCAAAACGATCTCTGGTGAAATCGCGCTGGATAAGGCCAACGTTGCCAACAGTCTGATCGGTGACATCACGATCAACGTCAGCGAATTCCAATCGGACAATCCCCGTCGTGATGGGTTCATCCGCCAGAACTTCCTGCAATCCAACAAATTCCCGTTTGCGACCCTGACCGACGCGGTAGCGATTGGCTTGCCCAATGCCGCCTATAAGGAAGGCACGAAACTGGATTTCAAGATTAAGGGTATCCTGACTGTTCACGATACGAAGCGTGAAACCACCTTCGACGCGACAGGCACATTCAGCAATGGTGCGCTCGTCATTCGTGCCAGCACCGACCTGAAAATGAGTGAGTTCGGCATCGAAGTACCGAACATTGGCGGTTTGCTCAAGGTCGATGATCCGCTGCGCCTCGTTGTGAATATCGTCGCCCGCGAAGGCAAGGCTACCGCTGCGACACCCGCCGCCACCGCCGCAAAGTAAGATTCTATAATAGTGCTGTCCCGAATCAGCGGGGCAGCATTTTCGTTTGATGTTCAGGAGGTTATGATGAACAGACGCCGCATTTTGACTGTCGCCGCTTTGATTGTTGCCGCTGTTTTCGTGGTACTGTTCATAGCAGTGGGTATTCCCTTCATACAAGCGACCTTTTCGACGCCGGTCCAGGGACTGCCGACGACAAACGCAGCCAGTGCGCCACTGTCATTACAGGCGCGTTTTACGCAGACAGCACTAGCAAAACAAACATCCGGTGGTGCTGCGCCAACCCCGGCAGCAACACCATAGTTCACCCGGCAATGCTGCCACTAGGAGACCGTCGGAAAAGGAATGACCTCTATCCCCCACCCTTTCCCCGCAGGCAGGGAAAGGGAGCCAATGCGCGGATTTGGAAGTCCCTCCTCGCTGGCGGGGAGGGATTGAGGGTGGGGTTTATTCGACTCCCCGGACAGTCTCAGCGTTCGTTCACGGTAGCTCTGGCAGCACCTCCTCCATCGCGGGAAGGGCAAAGTAGAAGCAGACTTTCTCATCGGGGCGGTTCTCTGCCCAAACTCTCCCATAGTGCGCTTCAATAATTTTCCGGGTCAACGATAAGGCGATCCCCAGTTCGCCGGACGTGCCGTGCATGACCGGGTAAAAATCAGTAAAAACAAGTTCCTCATGTCCAGCGGGAATTGCTCTGCCGCTGTCCGTAATTTCCAGAATAATTTCCTGATCCAGCGCAAATAATCGAATATTGATAGCATCTTTTGGGGCGCGTTGCAGCGAGTGCTGCGTGAGGTTGAATACAACTCGTTCGATCAGTGCCGCGTCAAGCATCGCCAGCGGTAGCTCCGGCTCGATTTCCAGAGAGATAGCCTGAAAGTGTGAGGTCGCTCTCATGACAATGGATGACAGCATATGAACTTCTTTTTGCAAGGAAATCACGCCAGCGCTCAGGCGCACGTCAGTAAGCAGATTATCTATCAGGCGGTTGATTCGTTTGGCCTCACCGAGCGCAAGTTCCATCATTTCCTGTTGAATATCACCATTCAGGGTCTCCCGGCTTTCGGACAAGGTTTCCATGACTGCCGTAATCGAGGTGAGGGGCGTGCGAAGTTCGTGGGCTACGGAATTTATCAGGGCATTGTACAACTCCAGGTTCGTTTCCATTGGCTATCTCACCATTAAATCTCCATTATCCGAAAGTGTATCGGTTTTGCCATCAGAGAAGCATAAATAGCAGGACGATACCCATAAAAATAGCACAAAAAGTTTGGGGGCAGATTACTATGCTACTGAATGATTGACGAGTTAGACGCCCCGGTCTTACCATCCAGCGTATCGGGATCAGCAGAAGCGCTATCCGCGATCCATGTTCCTTCTACCAAACGATAGCCAACACCCGATTCCGTCAGGATAATTTGCGGACGGGTCGGGTCGGCTTCCAGCTTCTGGCGGAGTTGCGCCGTATAGACGCGCAGATAGTGCAGTTCGTTCTCATAATCCCTGCCCCATACCTCGCGCAAAATCTGGCGATGGGTCAGGACTTTCCCGGCGTGCTGCACCAATAAACGCAACAATCCATATTCCGTCGGCGTCAGCTTGACGACTTCGCCGTTGCGCGTCACCAGCCGTCGGGCGATGTCTACAATAACATCACCTACCTGAAATACGCTTGTACCCTGTTCTGGTTGCGCGTGCCGTTGCGCGACCCGCAACCGCGCCAACAGTTCCCCGACGCTGAAGGGCTTGGTCAGATAATCATCCGCGCCTGCATCCAATGCTGCAATTTTTTCCTTGTCCGAATCCTGTACGGAGAGGATGATAACCGGAACTTTGCTCCATTCACGGATGCGTTGTAACACGTCCAGCCCGCTCATATCTGGCAGTTGAATATCCAGAATAACAATATCCGGGCGCAACATGGCAGTTTGCAGGATGGCGTCCGCGCCGTTCGCAACCTCGGCAGTATGATAGCCGCTTGCTTCCAGACTGACTTTCAGAAAACGGCGGATTTGAATTTCATCATCAACAACCAAAATGAGGATTCCGGCGGTTGCGGTCATAGTTCGTTCTCTCGTTCGCGTAATATTTCCGGCAAGGTTTCCAGTGGCAACCGAATCTGAAAGCGTGCGCCGCCTTCCGGGAGATTATCTGCCTCGATTGTACCGTGATGCGCTTCAATCAATCCGCGTACAATCGAGAGTCCAAGCCCTGTGCCACCTGCGGCAGCACCCGGCCCGCGATAAAACTTCTCAAAAACGTGCGTCCCGTTTTCCGGTAGCCCTGGCCCATTATCGGAAAGGGTCAGGATGAAGTATTCTGCATCAATGCCGGCAGCGAGTTGGATGCGTGTCTGTGGCGGCGTATACACTGCGGCATTGTGCAAGAGATTGGTCAAGGCGTGTTCCATCAATACAAAATCAATACGGATGAGCGGCAACCCCGGCGCGATATTCAGGATCAGCCGATGATTGGCGAGTTCTTTCTCTACGTGGCGCAGGCTGGCATCGATCAGATCGCTGACATCCGTCCATTGCAGGTTCAGCGATAGCCGATTCGCTTCCAGCCGGGTCATTTCGAGAAGATTCCCGATCAACCGATTCAGGCGCATGGTTGCATCCTGAATATCCTGCCCCAACAGTTGGCGCGTTTGCGGGTCAGCGCTGATCGTTGCGTCCATCAGGCTGCTGGTCGCGCCACTGATGGTTGCCAGCGGAGTGCGAACCTCGTGCGAGATTGAACTCAGCAGCGTGGTATATAACCGTTCCGAAGCCTCCAGAACCTCGGCGCGGCTCGCCGCTTTGTCCAGCAGTTCGCGCTCTACCGCCAGCGCAATCTGGGTGATGAATATCTCCAGCAGTGTTTCCAGGTCTTTGGGTAACGGCAGGTCTTCAAGGAATTTGATGCTCATTACTCCAACGATCCTGCCGGGGGCGCGCAGCGGATAATGCCGCGCCTCTGCCTGTGGATAGCTGGCCGTGAAGCGTCCCGCCGATTCGCCAGAGTTGTACACCGCCGAGACGATGCGCATTTCATCCTCAGAGGGAGTAAACCCGCTGACGGGATGCGCCTTTGAAGAAAGCTGGTTGCTATCATCCAGCAGAAAGACCGCTACCGATGCGCTGAAAATATCTGATATTTGCTGTACCGCAGTCTTGACTACATCGTCAATCGTCGCCGCTTTGGATAGATCGCGTGTCAGCATATAAAGGGCGTTGGTGCGTTCCTCGCGCTGCCGGATAGCGCGTTCACGGCTGCTCAGGCGTCCGGTCAATATCCCCATGACTACCGCCACCACAAAATATAACCCCAGCATCAGATAATCCTCTGACTGGCGGATTTGGAAGGTGAAACGCGGCTCTATGAAAAAGAATTCCCAAAGAATTGCGTTCAACACCGCAAGCAGCAGGATTGGGCCGCGTTCCAGAAACAGGCTTGAACCCAACACGATGAACAACATCAGGATCGCTATCGACTGGTAGTTGACAAACTCCTCCAGGATGAAGCCGAAGAAGACGCCCACAAACCCCATCAGCACGACGATCAAATATTTCCAGACGGGCGAACGCAGCAGGGGTCGCCGCATGAAAGCGCGTGTACTGCGTCCAATCATCTGAATTTTGCCGGGGTTTGCCATTGGCGAATCATTGAGCATGACAGCACTCTCATTTGTCTATCCTATATTGTATGCCCAATGATCGCCCAAATACTATGCGCCGACGGCTTCAGGGCTTGGCGTCAACCCGGTTTTGGATGGGGCTTTCGGAACATCGTGATGATCGTCGTGATCATAGTGAATCTCGTATTCCGGGAAGGCAAGTTTTTTGATCGGTTTCTGATCGCCGTTGTGCCAGTGCAGGACGCGCTCCCAGAGGTTGTGCCGATAGGTCTGCATCATATGAGTTTGCCAGAGCAGCAGTTCCGCCATTGTGCCGTGAATACGTGATACCCCGGTGATGAAATAGCGTGCCAGCTTATCGAAGCGCTCGCCTTGTGTAGAGAGCAGGATCAGATGTCCGGTGATGTAGAGGGCAGAGAAGGTAAACAGACGAATCCAGCCGCCCTCTTCAAATTTCCCGACAATCTGGCTCAGGAAAATAATCGCTGCAAGGGATGCCGCCAGAAATGCGAACAACGCGCCGACAGCATAACCACGCGGCTTTTTGAGGAGCAAATGGCGACGTACCGCGAACCCCATGAACGAGATCGGCGCGAATACCCCGATCCCATAAAACGGGATCGCCGCGCTGGTATTACCGCCGACCAACACCATAATCAACGTCGCTACGCCGAAGGTGAGCAGAACCGGGCGCGGGAAATTCCCGTTAGGGCTGCGATAGACCAGCGACAGCGGCAACAGTCCCCGGATACCATCACGATAGGCGGTAGACTGCATATCTTCGTAGGCGGTCATGTTGGCAAACGAGAGCGTCAGCGATGACCAAAGCTGGCGGAATCCATAGAGCAATACGCCGCCCATCGGAACCAGCCCGATATAGGCAAGGTTGCCGACCAGAGTACGCCCGTTTGTACCGTCGATGACGTTGAAATAGTTCGAGAAGTGCGAGTTTAGCGCCGTCGTCAGACCACCCCAGAACAGGAAGCCAAACTGAATGGTACGCCCAACGCCGACGCGCCCGGTCAGGAACTTCCAGACGCCCATCAGTTGCGGCAGATGCTTCTTGCCCCATTTGACGTAGCTGGAGTCTTCGTTCTTGATGAACTGTAGACCGTTGCTGACTGCCTCAAGTCCGGTCAGCGCAACCAGGCCGTGCAATACCGAACTGGCAATCGCGCCTGCGACCTCTGTGCCTGAGATATTCGCTTTCGGTAGCGGAAGAGGTTGCGGCGGCACACCCTGCAATGTCTGAATGTGCAACGCGACGAAGGTCAGCAGCATCAATGCAACATAGGTAAACAGAACAATGAAGGTGACACGCGCCGCGTCTTTCCGTCCGCGCAGGGTCAGCCAGCAGGTGAGCCACGCAATCCCTACCCCAAGAACAATATGGACAATAGGCGCGGCGTGCAGCGCATTAATGGACGATAGCAGTTGATCCGCACCGCTCAGGCTGCTGACCACTACCGTCAGGGTATAATCTTCGAGCAACAGGAACGCGACCATGATGGCAATACTCGGTCCAAGATAGCGCATCGACGCCGTATCTGCGCCGCCGCCATCCCGAAAGACGCCAAGCGCATAAATGTACA
This sequence comes from uncultured Anaerolineaceae bacterium, assembly GCA_964432445.1. GTDB lineage: Bacteria > Chloroflexota > Anaerolineae > Aggregatilineales > UBA2796 > JBBRMW01. The sequence goes on along the minus strand of CAYSOC010000143.1, from coordinate 5,836 downwards.
GGCCGCCAAACACGATATTCAACAGCGCAATGGCGAGGTCGGCTATCGGTGCGTACATCTGCAAATTTTCGGCTGCCAGAATCTTGTGGAGTTCCCCGGCGGCATATTCTGCGCTCGTACCAAAGTCGATGAAGAACAGCGGCAACGCAGCCAGCAAAAACAATTGTCCGGCGTCATGCCCTGCAACTGATACGTTTTTCGGAGAGAGTTTGAAAGCGATCCCGATAATGAGCGCAATAATCCCTAACCCAACCAGATTCGAGGGATTGAGTAGATTTTCCATGTGAAGTATTCCTATGCTGTTCACTCCCGCTGCACACAGCAAACAGGGAGGATGCCAGAATCCAGCGTTTGGCACGCCGTTTTTTCAAGGCATAAATAACAACACAAGTTGTACACCCGGAGGGCGTCAGAGCGGCGTCAGGGTAATTTCGGAAAACATCAGGAATTTATCAAGATGCGTCTGACAGGAAATCAAAAATAAGTATTGGTTGCCAGGTTGACCCCTTCCCATCCCTCTCCCCACCAGCAGTCTGGAATCCGATATTGTGAAGCAGAAGCCGAGGGCTAAACTCAAAGAGAGCGTTGCAGGTACGGGGTCTGCCGAACGTGCGCATAAGTCAGAGTCAGAGCAGTGTTGATTCCTTGTCGGGCGGTTATCCACTCTTTGAGTTTAGCCCGCTGCTTCAGCGTCGGATCAGAGAGACTGTCTGAAAAGGAATGACCCCTATCCCCCACCCTTTCCCCGCAAGCAGGGAAAGGGAGCAATGCATGACGGTCTGGAAGTCCCTCCTCGCTAGCGGGGAGGGATTTAGGGTGGGGTCTATTGAGGTTCTCAGACAGTCTCTGAGAGACCTATCGGACTCTAAACCGCCAACGACGAGGGAGATAGAGGGTGATGTTCTTTTTGATTTTAAAGAAGGCGTAAGATGCAGGTTTGCCCACTATTGCAATAGTTGATCCTGGGGCAATGCGCCTGTATTTTGATTTTCTTCTTCCATGTCTTCAGGCTCTTCGCGTTGCCCGCTCATGGCAAAGACCAGAATCCCCAGCGCTGCGATAAAGAAGCCGCCGAGCATTCCCAGAAACTGCACGCCGCCAACTGTCGGACGCGCTTCACCGAGTGCTGGTTGATTCGAGCCATAGCCAAGCACATCCGCCAGCCCTGCTGCGCCTGCCACCAGCAACCCGGTCAGGCTCAGGCGCACACCGATTTGCTGCCAGAGCGTATGGGGACGCCCCGGATAATACATGCTCTGGACGAAGATAAACGCGCCGAACATCATCAGGGTGAAGCCCGCCAGAATCGTCAGGATTTGCACGACGCCGAAACCCTGCGAAGCCTCGAACCCGGTCAGACTGGGGAAAAAGCCCATCAATGCGAGGATGCCTCCCAATGTCCCGACCAATATCCCGACCTGATTCCAACGTCCGCGCATGATATTCTCCTACCTCGGCAGCGTTTGCCGCAATATCCGTAGAAAATTTCCGTTCATGATCGCCGTAATATCTTCGGGAGAGTAGCCCCGCGCTATCAGTTTCGGCACGACCAATCGCAAATCGCCTATCGTATCAATTTCCGCAGGGACAGAGCGCAACCCGAAACCGCCATCAAAATCGCTACCGATCCCGACATGCGCCGCCGATCCGGTCAACTGGCAGATATGATCAATGGCGTCTGCGACGTGATCCAGCGTGACTTCCTCTTTTTTGCTACCCGTAGAACGCCGCCAGCCATCTTTCAGAAACGAGTTAAACATCGGGATGCCCATCACACCGCCGCGCTCCCCAAGCCGACGGATCGCCAGATCAGTCAGTTGACGATCTGAATTATGAAATTTGCGGGCGTTGCTGTGGCTGGCGATGATCGCGCCGGAATAGGTATCGAGGCTTTCATAGGCGGCGTGTTCGCTGGCGTGGCTGATGTCCAGCACCGCGTTAAAACTCGCCATGACTTCGTGTAATTCTTTGCCCGGTTTGGTCAATGGCCCCGGTTCGCCCGTACCGCCGCTATAGCGCGTCTGCTGCCACGCCGGACCGACAATCCGAATGCCGCGTTCGTACCATTCTTCAAATTGCTTCGGCTCGATGATCGGGTCGCCGCCTTCCATCAGCAGCACAATCCCGAAGAGATGCTTTTCCATTGGCACATCTGCCGCCCATGAATCCAGCACTTTTTGCAATTCGGCCTGGGTGCGAATCAAAATGATGTTCGCGTTTTCGTCGGCCAGCCGGGAATAGACATCAAGCTGGCGCAGCGCCTTGTTATAGGCTTCACGCGGCGAATCGTAGGTATAGGCCGGATGGGAGTAAAGCGCTCCCTCTTTATAAGGCGCGGTGAAGATTGTTCCAAAGACGATCCCGACCCGACCCAGCAGCGCTTCGGGCAGTCCTGCAACACGGATACCCTCGGCTTCCTCGACCTCTTTGCCAGCTTCAACCTGCCGTTGTTTATAGACCGAGCGCGTAAAAGGACGGTCAAAAGTGACCGTCGCATAGGCTATATCAAGATGACCATCAAGAATAAAATCAGGTGGATTTGCTGCCATAATTTCCCGTTTCTACGTCCGATTATAACGACTTCTCATCATAAAACGATGGTGCATAAGGTTATGACACCATATATACTTATGAGGCAAACTCGCCTGAATCGCCAAAAGGTCACGACGCGACATGATACGATTCATCCATCTGAGCGATACGCATATCGCCCCCGATAAATCCTTTGCCAATTATGGTCACAAGCCCTATCCGCATCTGGAACGGCTGGTTGAACTTCTGAACGATCTCCCTTATCCCTATGATTTTATCCTGCATAGTGGCGATGTTGTCGAAGATGGAAGTGTCGCCGCCTATGAAAACGCCCGCGATCTTCTGAAACGGCTGAACAAGCCGGTTTATTATCTGAATGGCAATCACGACGACGCGCCAACCTTGCAGCGGGTGATGATGAACACCGCCAAGCCGACAGCGCGACTGGATTACGCATTTACGGCGGGTGGCGTCCAGTTTGTGGCGCTGGATAGCAAAGGCCCGCTTGACCCGATGGGCTATCTCTACCCGGATCAGATCGAGTTTCTCAAGAGTTTTTGCGAACCAGAAGGTTATCCGCTGGTGGTGTGGGTACATCATCAACCGTTGAAACTCGGCGTGCGCTGGCTGGATGAGCGTATCTTTCCCGATAACAACACCGCTATGTATATCGAAAATTTCACAGAATTTCAGGCCGCCCTGCATCCAATCCGGGAGCGTGTGCGCGGCGTGTTTTTCGGGCATATCCACCGTTCGCTGCAACACATTCACGACGGGATTTTATACAGCAGCGCTCCTTCGACCTTTGGTCAATTGCGCTCCTGGCCGACGACGGTTGATCCGGTTGCCGCGCCAGACGAAGCACCGGGTTACTGTCTTGTAACAGTTTCCGAAGAAGGCACACAGGTACAACAGTACACCTTTGCGCGCCCTCTTTAAAGGGCTATAATTGGATCGTGTCAGATAGTTTGCAAACCTGATTTTTTCAACTTTTTATCATTGGCGGGCAGCATGAGCGACGAAAACCACCTATTAGACAGTGTTTTGATCGAGCGTTTGCGTAATGACGATCTTTCGGCACTGGAACAACTTTTTGAGCGCTATCGGGCGCAAGTCTATCGCACTGCCTACGCGATTACGCATGATTCCGCCGCCGCCGATGATATTTTGCAGGATACGATGTTGAAGGTCTACAAACACGCCAATCGTATCGACGTGAACCTTCCGCTTGCTCCCTGGCTATATAGGGTGACAGTCAATCTTTCCTACACGTGGAGTACCCGCTCGCGCAATCGTTGGGTATCTATTGAAAACATGGTCGATCACCTCGTCAGTCCCATTCGTCACGCCCCCGACAAAGTGGCTGAGAACAACGAACAAAATGCGCGCATCGAAAAAGCGCTCGATACTTTACAGTTCAACCAGAGGATTGTCGTCATCCTGCACTACCTCGAAGACATGGACTTACAAGAAATAGCCGACGTACTGGAGTTGCCAGTCGGGACGGTCAAATCGCGCCTGTACTATGCGCGGGAAAACCTCCGGCGACAACTCGGATCAATGGATTGGGAGACCGGAATTGCACATGGGTATGCCTGAACAGAAGAAACCATCGGGAAAGGCTTTCACCACTTCGCTGGACCACCAGATTCGGCAGCACCTGCGCACTGAAGCGCGCAGCACGGCATCGTCCGAACACTCGGAAAAGCTGTTGCAGGCGATTATGTATCGCGCTCAGTTTGAAATCGAACAACTTCCTCCTCTCGCAGCAGGCGACAGAGAGGAATCAGACGACGCCGAAGCACTCTCCGCGCCGCCACCTGCTGCACTGATGCACGGCGAAGACCGTGAAAAACAACGCTCTTCTTCACGCTTCTACTATTATCGTGAATTGATGGATTTCAAAGTCTTGCGAACGCTGGGCGCTTGTACAAGCATACTCGCAATGACTCGCTAGTAGCTTAGTTAGGAACCGGGGTATCAATGGCTATCAAAAATCCGCGTATCATCATTGTCGAAGAAAATCAGGGAATCGCGTTATTGGTACGTGCCTCGCTCGAACTTCTGGGACGTCGCCCGCGCCTGATCGAATGCCATACCGGAGAGGATGCCTGGGATGAACTCCATCTCCGCGCCCCGGATTTGCTGATTACCGCTCAAACACTTGTTGGCGAGATGGACGGCCCGACGCTTGCCACGACCTCTAAAAATGAAATTGCCGCTCTGCCCGTGATTGTACTCGGTGCGGAAAATGACCCGGAGCCAACAGAAAAAGAAGTCGAAGACGCTCCATTTCAATATTTACGGCGTCCGCTCGTGCCGGAACTATTTATCCGCGCGTTGCGCTTCGCCCTCGACGGCCCGGAGTCGATTCCGATGGACGATACCCCGATGGACACGCTGGGGCCAGTCCCGCAGATTGATATTGATCGGCTACGCCCGATTGCTTTGCGCCTGATGCGCGATGTTAACGCTATGTCCTATGTGATTGCAGATCGCAATGGCAAGGTTCTGGCCTATGATGGCATGGCTGGCTATGTGGATCGGGAATTGCTGGCAGCGATTGTTGGCCCATCCATCGGATCAGTGGCGCGTATGGTTCCCTTTCTGGGCGATGCGCCGCGCGTTCTGAAATATTTCGATGGCGATAAATTTGATGTGTACGTGATGGCGATAGGCGTCCACTATCTTCTCAGTCTGGTGTTCGATGGCGTAACCGGGAATCGTGCGCTGGGGAACGTCGCCCGATTTGGGCGTACCTCCGTCGATGAAATGCTTGGACTGATAGGCGATATTGCCTACAAGGTACAGACCCTGCTCCCGCAGGAAACTGCAAAGATGGCTGCTGCCGCTTCCGGCGCACAACCCGCAGCAGAAGAACCCCGCCAGAAGCAGCGTATCCGCCGGACGCAGGAAGTCACTATCTCCAAACCGGAACTCCCGCCGGAACCGCCGCCGCCAATGCCGACGCTTGACCCAATCACCAATTTTGATCCAAGCGTCCTGGATGGGCTGGACTCGCTGGATTTGAGTCAGGCCGATGCCTTGTTCGACCCGGAGCAACTGGCAAGTCTGGCAAGCACGATCAACACAGGCAATCGGCTGAGTCAGGCCGACGCCGAAGCGCAAGGCTTGATCAACTTCCAGCAGGAATAGGAAGCCCCCCGGCTAAAGCCGAGGGCTAAACTCAAAGATAGAGTTGCAATCTCAGGATTCTGTCGAACGCGCGCATAAATTCAGAGTCAAGCTAACGTTGATTTCTTTTCAGTTGTTAGCTCTCTATTTGAGTTTAGCCCGGTGCTTC
>CAYSOC010000142.1:9357-17942 GCA_964432445.1 uncultured Anaerolineaceae bacterium | reverse complement strand
ATTTTCTCGGACTCAATCAGGATCGCCCGGTGACTTACCCGGAAGCAGTTACCAGTTGGTACGATAATGTCTATATGCCGATGGTGAATCTGATCCGCAAGTACGAAATTCTGGATCACTTCCCCGGACGTACCGAGGCCGACCTGTATGCCTGGTTGATCAAGCATCAGGAAGCCTTACGGTTGGCCTATGGTGGTGAATGGCGCACACCGGAAGAAACAATCGAGGATTTCATCACCAAGATGCCCGTATGATGATTCCCGCCTTGCCCGGCGCAGGTTGGGGCGACGTGCCGGGCAGAAGCAAATGGACTTGAGGATAATTCAGCAAATTGGGCTATCGGAGATAGACTGCTTTTATATGCAGCCAAAATTCCGATAGCCCGATTTGAAGGGAAGTGCTACTTTTTTGCTGTTTGGTCTTGCTCTTCGGCGCGAATAACGTCGCGCAAATGATCCAGCGCTTCTTCTTCAGTATCAAAGAACTTGACACGTTCATAATGCGCCAGCTTCAAAACAATTTCTGTAAACGATCTCACCAATTGCGGCGCTCCTACCATTGCCAGGTGTCCAGCGGTAGGGTGGTTAAACGTTGGAGCGTTCCGGGCGCGTAGCGCTCCCGCTGGCACAGTACGCAATTTGGCAATTGTTAGATTGTGTACTTTATGGTTTACGCTTTCGCGGTGCATGATATCCCGTTCCAGAATTGGCTCGTAATCTTCAATTGTCCAGGGATCAGTCATAAGATAACGAAGGACGTGACCATCTTCCAGAATATCGAGTTCAATGGGCATGATAAAGTCTCCTTGATGTTGGCTATGAAATGTGCTGTTCGGCCTGGATGATTTCTCGTAACCATGCCATCGCCTGCTCTTCAGTATCGAAAAAACGTACCTTCTTAAAATGCGTCATGGCGAACACTGCATCTGCGAACGTCCGCGCAATCTTGCCGGCTCCAACAACAGCGATGCTTCCAGCGGTGCGATGTGTAAGGGCAGGTGAATTTCTGGTACGCAACGCTCCCGACGGAACCATTTTCATCTTGGCAATCGTCAAACTGTGTACGATATGGTTTACCGATTCCCGGTACTCCCGATCTCGTTCTTCCATGTTGGCATATTCGTCAATTGTCCATGTGTCAGAATAGGTATAACGGAGAATATGCCCCCCTTCCACAATCTCAAAATGCACCGGCATCATCACTGCTCCAGTTGAGGAGGCGGAATTTGCCCCGGAAAATTCAAACTGTCAGTCGTGTTTCAGTTAGCGTACACAAACTATACACCACTATACACGGTTTTCTGATAACCAAGTTAATACAATTTGTTTTTGCATCTCGTCAATACGGCCTTCTTTTTGCAATGCATCTATTAATTCATACATGCGCAAAACCGTATGAAGGCGATAGCCTTGCGCGGCCAATATTTCCGTGCCACCACTTTGGCGATCCAGCAGAACGGCAATATCCGTAATGATTAAGCCGGCGTCGTGAAGGGGTTTGATCGCTTCGATCTTGCTATCGCCGCGTGTGATTAGATCATCTACGAGCAAAATGTGTTCGCCAGGGTTGAAAATCCCTTCGATCATCGCTCCCGTGCCATATTCCTTTTTTTCCTTGCGCGTATAGATCAGTGGTTTTTGCAGACGCAGCGAGAGCGCCACGCCGATTGGGAGCGCGGCATAGGGAATAGCCGCGATACGATCATAGTTGAGCGGTGCAATTGTCTCTACCAGTGTTTCGGCGGCAAGTTGCAATACCTCTGGTGCGGAGACAAGCAACCGCATATCAATATAAAACGGCGATTTCAGCCCGGATTTAAGCGTGAACTCCCCAAATTTCAATGCACCAATACGGTGCAATTCCAAAGCGAGCATATCCTGTTTCGTCATTTTCACCATCTCGAATCGAACCCATGCAGACACGTAAAGAAGAATGCAGAACAAGATAATAATTATAGCGATTTGTGCTTTTGGGATTTAGCGGGCGTAAGGAGAGGGAATGGAAAAGGTTCGATCCAATGAAAATTTCGGGTGCATCAACGAATACACCCGAAATTCTCAAACGTTGTTACTTCTGAATCAGCACGAACGTCGCTGTACCCATGCCTGTACCCTGTGGCGTATAGACAATAAGCGCACTTTCAAACGGCTTGATGGCAGTACGAAGCTGGGCAATCTGGTTTTGGGAAGATGAGTTCCCGCGCGAGAGTTTTGCAAATGCCTCGAACAGCATATCAGCTTTGCCAGTATCCAGATAGAACAGTTGCGAATAGCCCTTCGGCGCAAACTTTATTGCATTTTGCCAGACGGCGCTGGCGCTGATCGCGCTGGCGGGCTTTGCTGTGAATTTCGCATCGGTGCTGATGACGAGATTGCCATCCATCGTACCAACTTTGGCGCTGGCCTTCGGAGAAAGAGCAATCGTGAACATGCCGCTTGCGTCCGGCGTACCAAGAGCATCTTTGCTGGTCTGGCTGTTGACGAGCCGTGCCATTGCTGCGGCAAAAGCGGCGCTCTTCGCTGGATCGCTGCTGGCGATGACAACATTCTGAGCATATGGCAACGCACCTTCCGTCATTGCGTCGAGTGTGCCGCCTTTATCTTCTGTGAGATAAATTGCATAGTCGCCTGTCCAACCCAGAATATCTGTCTTCAAATCCAGCCCGGTGACCATCTTCACCGTGCCTTCGATTTGAGTGGTTACCGTCTTCATCGGATCAGGATCGCCCGGTTTGCGTTCGAGGATGGAAAATCCCTTTAGCATAGCGACGGTCATTGCCACTGTACTGTTGTAGATTTGTGGAATATCCGAGCCGATAATCACAGCGGGCGCGTTTGCCGGGATTGCATCCACCAACTTGCCCGCAACAGGTGTTGGCACGGCAGCGACACTGCTCAAATCGACTTTCAATAGATCACCGATACGCTTCAAGACATCATTGTCATAGGCCGATGTGACATCCAGAATCAGCGCCTTGCCTTCGCTGCGCACGGAATAGATTGAGCCACCAAGCGAGACGAACAGTTCAATCAGGCGTTGTTCATCCGGGCTTGGCGAAGGTGTCGGGCTTGGTGTCGGCGTTGGTGTACCTTGTAATCCCATGACGATATTCGAGAACACATTGCCAATTGCTGGCCCAAGCAAGGCCAATGTGAAAACAGTCAGCGAAGCTGAACTCAGCGAAAACGGGGTACGGGTATAAACGCTGCCAAGCGTACCAGGCTTGAGCGTTGCCATCAGTTTTTTATAGTTGGCGTCACCAGAGAGCGCGGGCTTTTTGTCCTTGATTGTGTCGAGGATGAAGCGACCTTCCCCGGCTACGATATACCCCTTCCAGCGGGCAATCATGGTGTTGGGCTGGATGTTGCTATAGATCGTCACCGTTTCACCATTGATCGTTTCGGTGGTTGGCGTGATTGTGGACGGCATTGCTTTCAGGAAAATATCATTGAAGAAAGCATCCGCTTTCGCTTCATCCTTCACTGTAACAATAACGGCGGCCTGCGGTTGTGCGCCGGGGGTAGTTGGCTGGTTCCTGGTGACGATCTGAAACATCGCTTCCGGGACATAGACACCATAGGCAATCCGATCCCCGATCCAGCCGATCAGGTCTTTGTCAAAATCAAATTTGGTATCAGTTTTCAATGCCTTGCCAAGTTGATCGGTGGCAAGGGTACGCCAATCTGTCGGAATCTTCGCATCGAATTGATTGGCGAATGTGACCAGACTATCAATCGTACCGGAAAGATTCGAGGTGTCCATCTCCGCGTAAACAAAGGTTTTTTCCGGAAAAAAGTCTGCCAGTGTTGGCGTTGCAGCGTATGTTGGTGCGGGGCGATAGGTGGTAAAAGTGGCGCTCACGGCAAGGATAATCGCCGTAAGCAGCATGAGTGAACGTTTCAAGGGAAAATCTCCTGTTGAACGATCCAATCCACATTCAATTGTATTCAATTTTTGTTAAATCACCGTCGGCGGGCGACGCAGACCAATGATCCGATTCAATTCTACAATGTATTGATTCAGGCTGTTGGCATAGGCATCCAGAAAATCCTGTGTCATTCGTTGCGCCAGTGCGCCACGTCCGATGCGTATCAACGCTCCAACGTGAGGCCGGAAGTCGCGTAGGCTCAGGTGCATGATCCCGGTTGCGTCGGTCATGATGCCCCATGCCAGCGTCTTTTTCTCGTTATCATCTTTGGCGGTGATGAAGCGTCGGAGGCTTGATCCGGCAGAAACACGCCCGACATTGCTAAAGACTTCCTGCCCTTTGACCATATCGTTGATCGCCGCGAACCGATCCGGGACACCATCCAGCAAGCGTTTTACGCTGTCCGGTAGACCGCCAAGCAGCCGAATTGTATTGGTGCTGACACTTTCGCCCTGCATCGTGACATTTTTGAAACTGATCATCAGGTCGCCAAACAGCGCGAACACGCCGAGATATTCGCGCCGGGCTTCCTCGAAGGCAGCCCACAGGATCACATTACCCTTGCTGGCTTCATACTGCTGATAGGCTGTGATTACCTGTCGGTGCTTTTGCAGTAAATCGCTGAATGGATTGCGGAATGTTGTCGGATAAATGCGTTCTTTAGGATCGATAATTGTGGCATCCATCGGGATAAGTAACGCCGGGTTAGGCTGGCGTGCCTGCTCAATGCTCTGACGTGCCATCTGCGCTACTTTGCGTTGTTCCGGGTTGCTGGATCGTTCGAGAGCGCCGAGTTCGAGATTGAGCGCATCCGAGAGTTTATAACTTGCCCCGAACAACGAACGGTACAACAATAATATGTCGTTCACGGTCAGGCGTAAGGTATCGTTACGCTTGTGCAGCAGCGATTGCACATACTGGATCGGCTTGAGTTTGAGGGTTGTTGTTTCGGCACTCACTTCTGCGGTGAGTTGAACGTTTTGCGCAGCCCGCGTCAGTTCCGGTGAGGACTGTAGCCAGAGTGGGCGCGGCTTCAACATCGGCACGTTGGTTTGTGGCGGGGCGACGGCAATCCGGCGCATCAGGTGGGTAGCTTGCCCGGTAAGGATTTCCGCCACTGCCAGCCCCCAGGGACCATCGAAGAAGATATGCGAAAGATCGAATACAAAACTCTCTTCGGTGCGGAAGATGGTCATAGCTTGGTCGCCAATGCCGCGTCGCCCCTGCCGGATCAGGCTGATTGGCTGGCTGGCGGTAGTTTCATCGTCCCAGTTGATCAGGATTGGCGCGCGGCGTAGTGCCTCGAAGTCGTGTTGGGATTCAACCGGGATCAGCTTACGCAACGATGGCTGTGCATTGCGATGGGTATGAATCAGAATTTCATCGAGCGCCGCCGGGGGGGTATCTGTGTTGGAGTTGAGAATCGCGGCGCACCATAGCCGTGCTTGTGTTGGAGAGATTGGTTTACCGTTCTCATTGAGCGCACGCACGAGATAGTAGCGCCCGCGATGAATCACCCCTATTGCCAGTTCGCTGGTATCCAGCCGGACGCGCGTATCGCTGAATTCCGTCGGGGAAAGCGTTGCGCGCATTGAAAGTTGGCGCTGATAGGCGCTCAGGTCAATCATGCGTTGCTGACGATTGGTGGGGTTCTCCCATTCAAGCGTCACCTTCGCGCACATCTCCGGCTCAAGTCGATCCAGCACTGCCTGATAATAATGGTGAAACGCAGAAGTGCGATATTCCAGATAGTCGATATGTGCTTCGTGTTCTGCCGGGACGTGGTATGGTCTGCGCTTGATCCAGTCACCTGCATAATCGTTGTTGGTCAACTTCGCCAGGTGTCGGAGTTGAACACGTTCCAACCATTCCGCACTGAGTAACGTTTCATATTGCGCGATCAGCCACGAGGAAGCCGATACCCACGCCGCCAGCATATCAACATCATCTGGTATCTGGCGCTCATGCAGCAATGCCTGATGAAAGCCCACTGTCTCGCAGGCATGGCGTCCGGTATCTTCGCGCAGGCCAAACTCGACATAGAACTGCCACGTGCCTTCGTTGAATGATTTTTGAGGGTCTTGTCCCGCCAGCTTCAAAATCAACTGATAAGCAGAGAGGAGCGCTGCCGGGCCAGCATAAAACGTTTGGTAAACTGCACGATCTACAAAGGTCTGCATTCCCTGCATCAACAGGTGCAGATTGCGCCGATGCTCTGCGGCGGACAGCTTTTTGTCGGGCTGCTGGATCAGGCTCGCCGCCACCATTGACGGGACATTTCCAGCCGGGAACAATCGTGCCACCTCATCTGCCAGCGTCGCCCGTTCGGGCAAGGTCAGGTGCGTGAGCGCTGCATTATCCAACAACTGATGCAGCGTATGTGCCGTAAGTTCTTGTGCCTGCCGGGGATTATCCATGTTATATTCGTGTTATAGCCGCAATTGCCATTATAACCGGATTCGTACCGAACGTATCAAACGGTTTGCTTACGGTTATAAAACGCGAATATTTGTTATGACATCCGTACCAGCATTGTACACCTTTTATGCCTTATACTTGTTATAATCGGTTAATCATGAAAAATGTAAATTTCGAGAATCCCCGATGAGCCGACTACTCATCATTGAAGATAATCCCGATATTGCGGATTTGTATGTTTCCGTATTCGCGGATCAGGAAACTGTCGTTTTGCCGGATATACCACAGGCATTACAATTCCTCAGCCGCCACCGTCCCGACCTGGTGATTACAGACTTTCACCTGCCGAGCGGAACCGGCGCAGAAATTGTAAGCCATGTGCGGCGGCATTCGGCGCTTGCCGATGTCCCGATTTTGGGCGTTTCTGTCGATGACACCATGAAAGAGGATTTGATTGAGCAAGGCGTTACCGCTTTCCTGACCAAACCGCTTGACATTGGCGATCTGATCGACATGGCGCAAAAGCTCCTCGTAGAGCAGCCAGATCGACCTGCCCCACAGCCTGCCATCCCTCCAGAAACTGTTCTCGAAGGCTATATCAATGCTTATGAAGCGGCCTATCATCGTCGCCCGCAGTGCTATTGGACAGGGCGCTATTTCCTGATAGATCGGCAACGCTGCGATCAGGCATGGCTCCTGAGTGAAACCGAACGTTTGAAAAATATTATTAATAAACAAACTGCGCCGCGTAATGCCCTGCTGCGTTTGATCGACAAATTGCGGCGCGTATAGAGATCGAGTAATCGTTTTCAGAAACTATTATGTGGATTGAGTTTTACATCCCGTCATATTGTTGGACGGTGATTGCAGGTTCAATCGTCCCATCTTCTTTATAATAGCCCGCCAACCACTTTGGGTCGTGCTGAAACATGAGCAATGCGCCCGTATCGCGCGCCCATGCCTGCCATTTGCGCTTGGATTCCAACGTGACCAGCGGCTCTACATCATAGGCTGTCATCCATCCCAGCTTCTCGAAGTGAATGCTATAGGCTGCCAGATCAGTCACAAAAAGAGCTTGCTTGCCGCCGCTCTCAAAGCGGATCATCATCATTCCCGGCGTATGCCCCGGTGTCACCACCCCGTGAATCCCCGGCGCAATTTCTGTATCACCATCCAGCAATTTCATCTGACCCGATTCCACCAACGGCTCATAGTTGATGGAGATATAGGTGGCGCGGGTACGCTCGTTGGGGCGCATTGCGTCCTCGTACTCGCGGCGCTGAACGAAGTATTGTGCATTTGGGAAGGTGGGATGCACACTTGTGAAATCTGGGTTGAACTGCGTATTGCCCGCACAGTGATCGCCGTGCAGATGGGTATCGATCACAATGTCTACATCTTTCGGCTGTACACCAAGCCGCGCCAGATGATCCAGCAAGCCACCATTGGGGCGGATCAACCCCCAGCGCTCTTTCATCTTGTCGGTGAGTTTGTCGCCGAGCATCGTATCTACGATGATGGTCTTGCCACCAGCGCGCACCAATAAACAGGTAAGCGTCATCGGGATCAGATTATTGGTGTCGGGGGTCAGGAAACTTTTATAGAGGAGGCGTGGCGTTAAACCAAATGGGCCGCCAGCGTCTACATGCACTATGCCATCGCTGATGATGGCAATCTCAATATCACCGATTTGAAACAAGAGGCACTCCTGCGATTGCGGAATCCAGTTCGGCAGCCAGGCGTTCGCGCTCCAACATAGAGAGAAAACTGGCTTCCGCCGCTGTCCGTACCGCTGACCGTACCTCGTCAAGAGTGATGCCGAGCTTTTCTACCGCAACCTGATATTCGTCGGTGAGTGAGATATTGCTGATCGCAGGATCATCTGTGTTCAGGGTAGTACGCAGGCCAAGCGTCGCCATTTCCCGCATCGGATGTTTATCGATCCGGCTGATCACGCCGCTTTGCACATTACTGGTTGGGCAAACCTCGAACGTGACGCCGATCAAGCGCGCAAGCATGGTTACTTCACTGTTCTCTAACACCCGGACGCCATGACCGATACGGCTTGCGCCAATTTCTTCGATGGCATAGGCAATGTTGAGCGGTGTATCCCACTCCCCTGCGTGAATAGTGATTCCCAGGCCGTCCTGATGGGCGTCCCGGAAAATCGGGAGAAACGGCTCAGCAGGATAACCCATTTCCTGTCCACATAAATCCACGCCAACCACACCGTGATCCC